>NZ_JBSFYR010000026.1:0-86979 GCF_053599875.1 Streptomyces sp. NPDC005151
TACAAAAGCCTCAAAGTCGACCGGCGTACCTACAAAGCCACCCTCAGGATTGACATCTTGCAACCAACGATCAGCCCGTAACTTCACGGCCTTGCGCTTTAGGAGTGGGATCGAATCTCTGGAGGGTGGTGCTTGGCTGTGCCGCGTGGTGGCCTTCTGGCTGATCAGCACCGCGCGGCATGACCGGCCATCCGGCTCAGGGCCGCTCCTGTTACGCCGTCCGCTCACGCGCCGCTCACGCATTCGGCGGCCCTGGGGCGTCCAGTGGCGGACCATGCTGTGGCGCCGAAGGCTGATTTTCTCCCGTGGGTGTACCGGGGTAAGTAGGACACTTCCAGATTGGCCTCAATCACTAACGCTAATGTTGCTAACTGTGATGTTAGTATCCGTAAGGGCGTGAGGTAACACTCTGGAAGGCGGCGACATGGCGGGTTTCGTGGGCAGGCGGCGCGAGCTCGAGACGCTGGATCGCGAGCTGGGCAAGGTGACGGCCGGGGTCGGTGGGGAGCGGCCCGGGCGGTGCGTGATGCTTCGAGGGCGCCGCCGGGTGGGTAAGTCGCGGTTGGTGGAGCGGTTCGCCGAGAGGTCTGGTGCGCCGTTCCTCTTCTATGCCGCCACAGGGGCATCGCCGGGGGCAGACCTGGAGCGGCTCAGCCAGGATGCGCAGTCATCCAGCCTTCCGCTGGCGAATCTGCTGTCCGCGGCTCGCCCGGCGAGTTGGGATGCCGCCTTCGATGTACTGGCGGCGGCACTGCCACACGACCGGGCGAGCGTGGTGGTCATGGACGAGGTGCCCTATTTGATGGATGCGGAGGGCGCCTTTGAGGGCATGCTTCAGCGGGCCTGGGACCGAGTGCTGGAGACGAAGCCGGTTCTGCTGGTTCTCATCGGCTCCGACCTGTCGATGATGGAGGCGCTGAACAGCTATGGACGCCCGTTCCACCAGCGCGGCAGGGAGATGGTGCTGGGTCCGCTCAACCCGGCGGAGGTAGGCGAGATGCTCGGCCTCGAGCCTGCCTCGGCCTTCGATGCGGCCTTGATCACCGGTGGACTTCCTCTGATCTGTGCAGAGTGGACGCATGGCGCCGGGATGTGGGAGTTCCTGCAGGCGGCACTCAGTGATCCGGTCTCGGCCTTGCTGGTGTCAGCGGAGCGCTCGCTCGCTGCAGAGTTCCCCCAGCAGGTGCAAGCCCGCACCGTCCTCTCGGCGATCGGCAGCGGTGAGCGGACGTTCTCCAATATTGCCCGCGCCGCCGGCGGGATCGGGGCGACCCCGCTACAGCGGTCACTAGGGATCCTTGCGGACAAGCGGGTGATCGCGGCGGAGCTTCCCGTGTCCACGCGGCCTTCGAAGGATCGCCGCTACCGGGTCGCGGATCCCTACCTCCGCTTCTGGCTGAAGCTCCTGGGTCCGGCGATGGAGGAGATCGAGCGGGGCCGGGGTGACCTGACGCTGCGGCGCATCCGCGAAAACTGGACCAGCTGGCGTGGCAGGGCCGTTGAACCTCTGGTGCGCGAGGCGCTGGCACGGCTGCTGCCCGACGCGAACCTCCCCGCCGCCCCCGCCATCGGCGGTTACTGGACCCGCACCAACGATGTGGAGATCGACGTCGTGGGAGCGGACCGCGCGCCGATCGCCAAGGAGCTGTTGTTCGTCGGCTCGGTGAAGTGGCTGGAGAACTCCCCGTTCGACCGGCACGATCTCGCGGCGCTGCACCGACACCGCGCCGCGCTCACGCCTGCTCCCGTGCCTGTGATTGCTGTCTCGCGCAGCGGGACCGACTGCGCGGGGCTCGACGCTGCGTACGGCCCGGCGGAGCTCCTCGCGGCGTGGTCCTCCTGAGCACGCCGGGATTCATGATGGGCCGGAGGCGTACGGCCTGCTGGCCGAACTCGGGTCGGCGGAGCTCCTGGCCCCGATACTCGGTTCTGCCTTGCGAAGTCCGCCTGGACGCAACTGAGGAGCAGAGGTGCACCAGGATGTCGGTCGCCTACGCGGGTCGCCCTGCCGTCGAGCGGCGCACGATGTCCGGCACAGCACGGACCGCCGGCCGTACCCGGGCCGAGCCGCCCTCGAGCAGGTCCACCGCGACCTCGGCGCCGTGCCGACACCCTCGACGAGGACGTCCTTCCGCTCACGCAAACGGTCCCGGACGAGGAGTCCGAGGCCGAGTAGAGCGCCTTCCTGGGGGAGAAACCCCAGGTCAGCGACGTACTGCGTTGTGCCCCCGGCAGGATTCGAACCTGCGACACCCGCTTTAGGAGAGGCCCTATAACCTGCCCTGTCTGTGTTGATCTTCCCCCGGATTCACCGTTCTGGCTGGTCAGCGCGGTCCGGCCTTCCGTCCCCGTCGGATCATTCCCGGCCTTTACTCGGCCTTCCGTTCCCCTGACGTTCCCCATGTGGCCCCCCCGGACCTGAGGGAACGGAGGCCGGGGGAGTCGGTCGAGGTCAGCTGCGGTCGTCGAAGTGGTGAGCACCGCAGACCCTTTGGGGACGACAAAGGCCCCGCCCCCATCAGAGGGTCGGGGCCCTTGGCCGTCTGTGCGGGCCATCAATGGCCGCTGGGCGGCATCCTGCCACACCTCACGGCTCGCCGGCCGGTCTGGCTGAGATTCGAGGAGTGAGCCCCGGGCCCGCCCGCTCAGAAGTCGTAGCAGGCGTAGTCGCCGTCGGGGCCCTGGGTGATCCGGTCTGAGCCCCAGCAGTGCAGCATCGGCCCGATGCGGTAGAGGGCGGCGCCGCCGACCAGCAGCACGGCTGCGGCGAGCACGGCGGTCACGATCCGCATCACCTTCATCCGCCGTACGGCCCACCATGCGCGGGCGACGGCAGGCATCCCCAGGATCAGGGCGATGGCCGAGACCGGCGCGTTGTTGTGCTGGAGCCCGGGGAAGGCATCTGGGTCCGCGGACTTCTGGACGGCGGCGTAGGCGAAGAAGAACAGGACCAGCCCGAGGAGCAGCAGCCCGACGACGCCCGCTCCGCGCCGGACGGCCCGGCCCCGGCTCGGCGCCCTGTCGGCGTCCGGCGCCGCAGCGGCATCCGCGCGTACGAGGTGCCGATCGAGGATCGTCCGCAGCCGGCCCGCGTCCTCCGGGTTGCTCAGGCCGCGCTTGGGCAGGACGACGACGCCGACGGCGGACTTGTCGGCGCTGAGCAGCACGAACAGCTCCGGGGTCTCGGCATAGCGCGAGTACAGGTGCCAGTCGAGAGTGGCCGAGCTGTGGGCGGTGGTGAGGCGGATCCCCGTGTCGTCGACGACGGCGCGGAAGTCGCCCTGCCGCTCGCTGAGCCGGTGGAGCTGGCGGGCCTGCAGTCGCGGCACGGCGGTCGTGAAGGCGACGAAGGCCACCAGGGCCAGGTACAGGTGCCACGGTGTGTCACGGTGGCCGTCGCCGAGCGTCGAGAGCAGGACTCCGACGGCCGTGACCACCAGCGTGTAGATCAGCAGCCGTCGCCGGAAAAGGCCCGTTCTGGTGCTCTTTGCCCGGGTGCGGATCGCTGCCGCGAGGTCGTCAACGGTGGGCCGGTAGGCCAGCTCCACCGGTCTCTCCGCGACGGCGTCCGTCGCTTCCCGGCCCTCGGCCATGTCCCCTCCCCGGTTCGGTGAACCACCGGATCGTAGCGCCGGGGGGGATGGGACGTGCTCGGGGTCAGGAGGCGGGAGCGGAGGGCTCGTTCGCCGACGGCACCTCGCTCGGCCTCGGGGCTGGTGGACTCGCATCAGTCGGGGCAGTTGGCGGGTGTGGGATTGGCCGGGCTTTCGGGCTCGGGCTGGGTTTCAGGCTAGGGAGCCATGGGTGTCCTTGCCGGTTTGGTCCGGCCGCCCGCTGTGATGGGGGCGGCCGGGCTGGGTTGTCAGGAGGTGGCGGGCTTCGGCTTGGCGGTGGTGCGCTTGCGGGCGGCGCGCGGCTTGGGTTCGGCGGCGGCCGCGGGTGCGGGCTTGGTGGTGGTGCGCTTGCGGGTGGGGCGCGGCTTGGTTTCGGCGGCGAGGTCGGCCTTGGTGCGGCGGGTCCGTTTGGCGGCGGGCTTGGCCTCCGGCTCCGGCTCCGGCTCCGGCTCCGGCTGGGGCTGGGGCTGGGGCTGCGGGGCGGGCTGATCGGCCGGGGCCTGCGGCTCGGGTGTGGGTGCAGGTGTGGGCTGTTCGTCGACGCCGGCGGCGGGCGGGGGCGTCGCCTCGGCGTCCCGCTCGACGTCGGGTGCGGTGTCGGGCTCCCAGGGCCGGTGGCCGACGTAGTGCGGCTTGGCGTCGAAGACGGGCAGCAGGTTGTCCCTGACGGTGTTGTAGAGGACGACCCCGGGGTCCTGGTCCTCGGTGAGGGGGCCGATGTGGACGGCGAGGTTGTAGCGGTGGCCGTGCGGCAGCGGGATGACGCCGTCGGCGGGCTCGTGGTCGGTGGGCTGGGTGCCGCCGGTGGCCCACATCTGGACGGTGTTGCCGTTGTTGATGAGGCGCATGCCGATGTGGCGTTCCATGTCGCCCTGGAGGTGGACGATGCCGTCGATGTCGAGCCCGTCGAGCTGCCAGGAGCCGAGGCGCGTGGCGAGGTCTTCGCCGGTGGCGTGAAGGGCTGAGGGTGCGAGTTGCACGGTGTTCTCCAAGAGGTCGGTGGTGCTGGTTGGGGCCCCGCCCCTGGTGGGGCGGGGCTGGCTTGGGTCAGGCCGGGAGGCCTGCCAGGAGGGTGCGGGCGGCGGCTGCGAGCTGGGGGGCGTTGGCTTCCTCGCAGCTGGCGTAGCTGCAGGCGGCGCGGAGGGCGTCGCGAGCCTTGTCGGTGTCGCCGTGGTCGAGGAACTTGGCGGCGGAGTCGAACTGGAAGGCGGCGACGCCGAGGGCGTTCTCCTGGTCGTCGCAGACGGCGCGGTTGACGAGGGCGCGGGCGCGGGTGGCCCACTTGCGGGCGGCGGCTTCGAGGTTCGGGATGTCGAGGTGAATGTCGAGGGCCGGGGCTGCGGGCTGCATGGGGTGCTCCAAGAGGTCGGGTGGTGCTGTGCGAAGGCCCCGCCCAGGTGGGCGGGGCCGGGTGGGCGGGGCCGGGTGGGGTCAGGTCAGGACGCTGACCTCGTCGCCGTCGTCGAGGAGCATCGAGAGTCTGGAGCCGCTGTCCCAGGTGACGTTGAGCTGCTGGAGGGCGGGGTTGTAGGAGCGGACGGTGCCCTCGTCGCCGGGGCGGAGTTCGGTGTGGGGGTCGGTGGTGATTACGAGGGCGACGCGCTGGCCGGGTTGGTACATGACTGCCTTCCTCGCACAAGTCGGTGGATTGGTGTGGCACATCCGAAGGCGGACGGCGGAATCACATTCCGCCGTCCGCACTCAGATCACGCCTCGCGAACGGTGACGACGCCGTCGTCGTTCAGCGTCGTCTCGCTCAGCTTCGCGCCGAAGGCCCAGACCTCGGCGATCGAGGTGTCACCCTCGTGTCGCACTCTCACACTCCAACCGCACTGGCAGGTCTCGGGCGTGCAAGCCGGCTGCTCGCTCATATGCAGTTCCTCTCGGGATGCAGGGGGCCTTCCCCCTCCCCGCTACCCTTATTCTAGCGGCATAGCGGCATAGCGGCATAGCGGCATAGCGGCATAGCGGCATAGCGGCAGGGGTCAAGCATTTTTTTCAGCGAAACCCCAGGTCAGGCGGCCTTTGCCCCGGTCATGAGCCGGTCGGCGAGCGCCATCGCCTCGCCGTACGCCTCGACCGTCGCGAGGTACCCGACGATCTGGTCGCGCTCCTCGATGAGCGCCGCACGCTCCCGCATGGCCTGGTCCACCACGTCACCCTGCCGAAGAACGTCGCCGCAGGAGACGACGACGTTCGGGCCCAGGCCCCACACGATCGCGTTGACGGCGGCACCGGCGGCCGCGAGCGGGTCGAGGTCGTTGATGGCCCACCCGTAGTCGGCCGGGTCCAGGTGAAGGTGGCGCAGGTGCTGCGCGAGCGCGCGGAACATTCCGCCGGTCCCGCCGGCGGGCTCGTGGAACCAGGAGCCTTTCGGCAGCGCCTCGTTGCCGTAGGTCATGGCGGCCATCAGGTCGCACAGCTCCGGCGGGGTGTGGTACTCGCCCAGGCCCTGGCGGGCGCCGTGCGAGCGCAGCGAGGTGATCGTCCACGACATCAGGTCGGTGTCGGAGCGGCACCAGGGGTCGGGGTCGCCGGTCAGCTGCAGCACCCCGTACTTGAGCGCGGTGTCGGTGACCCGCCGTACCGCGTACGCCTTCTCCTCCACGCCGTCCTCGGTGAGCCAGCTCATCAGCGGGGCCATGCGGGCACCGAGGTCGGGGCGGCTGGACCAAGTCGTCGCGTAGATCTCGCGGTAGCCCTGCAGGAGCTCCCAGTCGGTGCAGGTGCTGATGATGCGGGTGACGTCGGCGGTGTGCCCCTTGATGGGGAACAGGGCGAGGGCGGCGACGATGCTGACGGGGATGTCCATGCGGTACCCGCCCCAGTTGGAGGCGTGCCAGGTGTCGGCGACGGCCTCGCCGAGGCGCTGTCCGGCGTCGCGAGGGTTGCCGATCAGCAGCGGTGTGACACTGCGGCGGGCGGGGATGGGCGTCTGCACGGCGGGCAGCTCCGGGCGCGGGTCGGCGAACAGCGCCTCGGGCTCGGCGGCGGCCGCGGCGACCGGGCGCGGCGCCTGCGCCGGGCGGGGTGCGGGTACAGCGGCCGGGCGGGGCGGGACGGGGCGGGCGGTGAAGGTCGCCGGGATCTCGTCGACTTCGGCGAACAGGTCGAGCTGGTCCATCGGTTGCTCCTCAGGGTGTGGGTGTGACGGCGCCCCGCCGCCCGGGCCGGAGTCGGCGGGGCGGCGGGGCGCTGGCAGGGGATGCGGTGGGGGGGTCAGTCGGACCAGGTGGCCCGGCGCATGTAGGTCCAGCCGGTGCGGTCGGCGTTGCGGGCGAGGACTTCGATGCGGTCGGGGTGCAGCACGTAGGCGTAGTGCAGGTCGCGGTCGGCGGTGCCCTCGTGGGTGAGCAGGCCCATGTCGATCCGGTCGTTGTCGCTGCCGCTGTGGCAGAAACACTCGCCGTCGTCCTCGGCCTCGTCGGGCAGGCGGACCCAGCCGTTGGGGTGCTCGTCGAGCAGGGCGCGGGCTGCGGCCGCGACGTCGCCGGCGTGGACGTTGAGCACCAGGTGGCGCAAGACCCACACGCGGGTGGTGGGCTCGCCGTCGAAGTGGACGTAGCGTCCGGCGAAGCCTCCGCCTTCGGCGGGGCGGGCGACGATGGAGCGGGCGGCCATGGATTCCTCCGGGTGTGGAAGGGGCCGGGCGCCCGCAGGTGCGGGGCCCGGCCCAGGGGCGGGTGGGGTCAGGTGGTGGTGGGGGCTGCGGTGTCGGGGGTGGCCTCGTCGTCGGCGGGGCGGGGGAGGCCGCACTCGCAGTGGGTCACGTGCCATTCCTCTTCGGCACCGCACGTGCACGCCCACGTCGCGAAGTGCCAGGTCCACGCCCAGCCGCCGATGCCGTACAGGCCCTCGTCGTTGGGCTGGATGACCGTCGCGGCGGACTCGGAGCCTTCCTCAAGGTGCATCCAGCGGACGTGGAGGACGACCGCGCGGGGTTCGCCCTCACGGCCGGTGCCGCCGTCGATGACGTGGATGGTGTCGATGCAGTCGAAGCCGTCCTCGTCGGCGATCTCCTGCGTGCGGGCGGCGAGTTTGCGGGCAGTGTCGAGGGTGAAGAACGGGGAGAGCCAGCCGTTCCACCGGTTGTTGGGGTTGAGCTGGGCGTCGTAGGGGCCGAGCATGTCGTCGATGCAGACCCGCGTTTCGATCACAGAGGACTGCTGCGGCTGGTCGGTGTCGGACACGTGTGTTCCTCCGGGCATGGAAGGGGCCGGGCGCCCGCAGGTGCGGGGCCCGGCCCGGGGGTGGGATGGAGCGGGGTCAGAGGGTGGCGGCGCTGCCCAGTGCGTGGATGAGGACGGCCACCGCCTCCTCGTTGCGGCCTGCGGCCACCAGCGCGGCGTGCCGGTAGAGGGTCGCCGCGGTGTTGACCGTGAGGTGGTCGACGTACTGCTCGTACGTCAAGTGGCGTTCGCGCAGGGGCCGGTGCCGGTATCCGGCGCGCAGCGCGGTCGCAACGATGTCGTCGGCGCGCTTTGCGGCGGGCCGGGTCAGGGCGACTTCGCGGGAGGCGTGGGCGAGGGCCTGGCGGCCGCGGGGCGTGGTGCAGGTGCGCGGCGCCGCCGCACGGCGCTGGGAGCGGTCGGCACGCATGCGGGCGCAGACGGTGCGGATGCGTTCGACGTCGTACAGCTGCCGGGCGGTGCGCCGGGCCTCGCCGGCGGTGGTGGCGTCGACGTCGTACGACGACAGGTGGGCGATGTAATGCTCGGTGCGCAGCTCGTCGAGGGCGTCGGGGTCTTCGGGGTCGCGGTGGACGGCGATGATGCGCATCGCGTAGGGGTCGTTGCGGAAGACGACGATCCAGCCGCGGGGCTGCCGCTTGAAAGTGATGGCCATGCTGGTCTCCAAGAGGTCGGTGGTCCGGTGGCCCGCCCGCCGGCGGGCGGGCCACCAGGGGTCAGCGGCTGATCTGGCCGATGTACGAGTGCATGTCGTTCGCGACGAGCCACAGGCTCTTGGTGATGAGTGCGGTCTCGAAGGCCGACTTGTAGAAGCAGTGGCAGACCAGCTGCGTGAACTGCTCGCGGGTGAGGCCGTGCGCCCCGTTCTTCCGGATGAAGTTCTCGTCCGGGTCGAAGGCGTCGGTGAGGGCGATGTTCACGAGGAGCAGGGCGTTGCTGATGTCGGCGCCAGTGAGCGTGAGGTCGCGGCGGTGGCGGTCGATGACGTCGGCGATCGTCTGCGCGATCTGCAGGCCGGCGTAGGGGGGAAGGGGCATGAGGGTCGAGTTGGTGGTCACGTTGTTCTCCAAGAGGTCGTGGTGGGGAGGGGGCGGCTTCCCCCTCCCCGTTGCACTTATTCTACAGGCATTGGACCTATGTGTCCCCCTATGCCAGAAAATCTCAGGTATGGGCCAGATTTTTCAGGCGCCCGGGCGCGGGAACCTCACCACGAGCGCGGTCGCGTTGTCCGAGCTCGCCTCACGCGAGCACCCCTGGGCCAGGGCCTCGGCCACGAGCGAGCCCGCGCCTTCCTTCGCGTCCAAGGCCAGCAGCAGGGCCTCCTCCATCAGGCCCGGCTCGTAGTTCTCCAGCGGGTGGTGCACCCCGTCCGAGCACAGGACGAGCTGCGCGACCACGTCCATCTCCACCTCCTCGAAGCCGATGTCGCCGTCTTCGAGGCACGTCATCAGCGAGCTGTGGTCCCACTCCTTGGGCTGGCGGCCGGCGTCGAGCAGCTCCTGCGCCCAGTTGTGGTCCTTCGTCAGCGGCACGAGGGTGCCGATGCGGGAGAGCCGGTAGGCGCGGACGTCGCCGGACCAGGCCAGGCGCAGCAGCGGGTTGCCGGGGTGGTGGACGGCCACGACCGCGGCCGCACCCGGGTCCATGTGACCCCAGCGTCGCCCGAGTCGGGTAAGGATCTGGGCGCGAGTCGCACCACGGAACCCAGGCACCGATGCCGACATCGCCTACGGACAACTTCTGCGCCGCATGACCGACCCGCCCCCGGACACCCGCTACGCCCTTGTCGTGCCGTCCTCGTCCGTGTTCCACGCCTTGCGGGTGCCGCCCTCAGTGCGGAGCCTGCTCAGGATCAGCGTCTACGAGGTCACCGACGACGGCTCGGTGCGGATGTGCGAGGCGTAGCCCAGCGCAATCGAGGACCTCGGCGCTGCTTGGCGTCAGCCCCCAGGGTCCCTCCGGGCATGCTCGGCCACGAGCATGCCCTTACTCGCGCCCCGTCCTCCCGTCCGGGGCCAGCGCCATCGAGGCCGAGTGGTGGGCGCCCGCATCGCAACGCCTTTGGACTGTGCACCGGCGGTGACCAGGTCGCTCACACCGTGCGGGTGCTGCTGACGTTCGACCTATGTGGGCAGAACCTTCACCGTTCAACCACCAAGGCCATTTAGCTCGAAGCGTCGTACACCAGGCGTCCAACGGCGTGCCGCAAGAGGGTGGTCAGATCTGCCAGGAGTTCCCGCTCGTCGGTTCCGTGGATGGTTCCCGTTCATGCCGGGCCTTTCGCCCAAGAGACGAGCCGGGCCCACCAGCCACCCGTCGATCGACCCCGTGAACTGTCTGGGCGTCGAGGAACCTGTGTGCGTCGCGCCGACCCACCCGGTCGGACCGGCATCGGCCCCGATCGAGCCATCACCTCGCCTGTACGGGCACGCCTGCGCTTCGCCGGCTCACACATGCACCGCTGAGGTGTTGGCACACCGGCGAGCACTTGCTCCACGTGTCTCCCGCAGCCCTCGTAGGTGACCTTCCGGCAGGACCGGCAGACAGCACGTTGGCACATGATTCCCCTTCATTAGCGTCCGCATTTACGCCCAGCAATATCAACAGTTTCGTCACAGTCGAATTCACAATTTCGCCACAAGCGACGCCCATATGTACACCATCTCCACGAACAACTTCTTCCCGCCACCAGGAGGGTCGGCCATGAGGTCGCCTCACGCTCCAAGCGATCTCATTATCGGCCGCGAATATCCGGATACGAGAGACATAGGGGCACAAGCGCGGCGTGGCATAACTCACTCAGCGATGTCAAGCGGTCACGGTCAGAATTCTCCCTGAGGTTGCTCGGGACACCGAAACAGTGGTTGCATCACGCCCGGTCGAAGGAATGGAGGGCACAGCTCCGTATTGTGACAGGCCGTCACTGCGTCGTTTTGAGATCGTCGACCCTGGCGCGGCGAGGGCACGAAATCGAGAACGGCAACCGCCTTCACCGAACGGGTGGTGTGCGCCGCTCGGAAGGGAGCAACGTGGGTTGCTCGCACACCGCAGGATGCCCCCTTTTCCCGCTACTTAGGGCGAGCTTGCAAGGCTGGCGCGACTACTACTGCGACAGCGAGGATCAGTGGCTGGGCTGTGCGCGCTACCAGGTGTCACTCACCGGCGAGCGCGTGCCGATCAGCCTGCTGCCCAACGGAGCCAGCGCGCGACACCTCGAAGCCACTGCCGCCGACGCGGACCGCTCCGGCGCCGCCTACCCAGAGCAGAGACCCCAGCAGGCCCAGCCACCACAGCACAATCCGTGGGCACCGGAGAGCACGTCCTGGTCGCAGCCGGCACCGGCCCGGCCACCAGAGCCGTCATTTGGGACCGCGGCACCCGAGACCATGGCTCAGTTCGGCGCGGCATCTCCGCCGATACCGGTCTCGCATTACCAACCGTCACCACCCTCAGAGATTCCCCAGCCTCATACCCACCCCTCTCGACACGCGCGGCAGGCGCCCAGCTCGAAGCGCGGCTGGTGGGCCCGATTCACCGAATGGATGAGAGGACCCGCATGAGTAACTACTGGCCCTGGTGGGCGGGCGCTATCGGGCTCGCTCTGATCACCATCAACTACACCCTCATCACCGATCGGTCTTTCGGGGTGTCGTCCGCATGGGATCGCGTGTTGCACTGGCGCCGCGAGCGCCACCTCGAGGAGATGGACGAGGAGTTCACCGACGATCAAGCTCTCGCTGAGGCGCTCGCCGCAGCTACGGCGGAGCACTTCGGCACCGGCACCGGCGCGTCCACCCCGCCACAGGTTCCGTACGGGAATTCACAGCCACTCGAAGCGGATACCGAACCAGCGGCGAGCGAGAGCCCCGCGGCCACAAGCCTGCGCCCGGCCCCGCTGGTCACCCAGGCTGCCCTGCTGATATCGATCTTCCTCGGCGGATTGATCGCCGCAGCCACCTCCGGGCGGTTCCACCTCCGCTACGACATGGGCCCGGGTTTTCGGAACCTGGTCACCGCAAATCCGACCACCATGATCGTCCTGCTGTTCGTGGGAGGCGTGCTGGTCGGCTTCGGCACTCGGCTGGCCGGTGGGTGCAGCTCCGGCCACGGACTCAACGGCTGCGGCCGTCTGCGCCCGGTCAGCCTCGTCGCGACCGCCGTGTTCTTCGGCACCGCCGTCGCGGTGTCGTTCCTGCTGTGGAAGGTGATCTGATGCGTACTCGGGGCGCGATTCTGCTGGCCACCATCATCACCGGACTGGCCCTCGGTTATACCGTCACCAACATAGGCTTCGGCGACTACGCCGAGCTGAACCGCATGTTCACCTTCCAGGACCTGCGCATGCTCCTCGCCTTCGCCGGCGCTGTCGTGATCATCGTGTGCGCATTCGCTCTGCTGCGGGTCCGCCGCACCCCCGGGCGCATCCACGCCGGCGTGATCCCCGGCGCAGTGCTGTTCGGTACGGGCTGGGCGATCTCAGGTGGGTGCCCTGCAATCCCGATCGTCCAAGTCGCCAGCGGATACCTGCCTGCCCTGGTCACCATCGTCGGCGTCATCGTCGGTATCCGGCTGTGCCGCTGGGCCAACGCCCGGTACTTCCACCTCGACCGCGGCTCCTGCGGGCTGTAACCAAGGACGCCCCGCCACACGTCCCGCCGAGGAAGCGGCCCTCGGCCGGAGCCGCTGCGGCTGGTTAGCCGGAGTAGCGCGGGTCGCCGCCGTAGGTGGACTCGGCGCGGATACGTCCACCTATCCCGTCTCCACACAAGGAATCCGCGCAGGAGCATCACACATGCTGCACACAGCGTTTCAAAAGCCTCGTTAGCGTTGACGGCTGCTCGATCCCCTGTGCGAACGTGACCAGGCCGTGGCCCAGGCGGGCCGACGGCGCGTCGAACCAGGAAGGCCGGAAAACCGCAGATGGATTACTGCTCCTCATGCCGTCGGCATCTCAACGGCGCCCTGGTGTGCCCCGGGTGCGGGGCCTACGCCCCGGACATCGCCCCGCACGCCGCCGACGGCCGCAGCAAATCGGCCCCGACGATGACGAGCGCCGCACCGGCCACAACGGCTCACTGGGACACCGCAACCTACGACACGTGGCATGACACGCTCCTCGACGGCGAGGCGGAGTCCGGCGCTGCCATGGACGTGGCCCCGCACGTTGCCGCCGATGTCGAGGACCCGCCCGCGCGGCAGGGGCGTGCGGCACGTCGGCGCCAGCTGGTCCGCTGGAAGAAGAACAAGCGCCGGGCGGCGGTCGCGAGTGCTGTCGCACTCGTCGGAGGCGGCCTGACCATCACCATGATGGACCGGAACTCCGCCGACCAGGCAGAAGCAGCCACGGCGCCGGACGGCCGGAGCGTGAGCGCCGTGGAGGAGCAGACGCCCGAGCAGAACCGTCCGGCATCCGCATCAGCGACCGCCCAGCGCACTCACCGGTCATCCCACGCCCCTTCCCAGCCGCAGCCGCCGACGACAAACGCCCCGCGGCAACAGTCCCTCGCATCCTCGCGCCGCACGACGCAGACGATCGACAGGCCAGAGGCCGCCGCGCCTCACAGCCTGGCCGCGACGCCGACCCCGCAGCCGCGGAGCACCGCCCCCTCCGCCGGCGACGCGGTCCCCGACCGCTCCGATACAACGGCGCAACAGCCGCCGACGCCCGCGCCCACCAACGGCACGGACTCGGAAACGTCCCAGCCCCGCCCCGCACGGGCATCGACGTCGCCGACGGACGTCTGTCTCCTCGGACTGTGCCTCAGCTGACCACGCCTGCACCCGGGCTGTTCCCGATCGAATGACTTTCGGAGTTCGCGGGCCGTGTGCCGGTCTGTGAGCAACGGCCCCAGCCGAGGGAAGGAGAGGAGGCAGAGCCCATGAGCCCCCGCGACGAATTCCAAGTCCTGCTGCGCCGCATCGGCCGGTGGTGGGCCGTCGACATTCCCCGCCTGGACCTCCACACCCAGAGCCGCACACTTGAAAGTGCGGAGAACCTCGCGCGCGGCCTCGTCGCCGAAGCCGTCGGGGCCCCTCCCGACGTGATCGTCCTGAACATGGTGGTGCCCGAACTCGCGCCCGTGCTCAGTCCGGTGGCCGAAGCGCGGCAACATCGGGCGGCCGCGGTCGCCGCCGAGGACCAGGCGATTGCGGCCGCTGTTCACGAGCTCGTAGACAAGCTGCACGTAAGCCAAGGTGACGCCGCGTGTCTGCTCGGCATGCCTCCGAGCGAAGTGGCCCACTTCACCCCACGACGCAGCTCGGCGACCGCCGGCACAGGGCAAAGCGCAGGGCAGCGCACCCCGGTGCCCTCGCCCAGTCCGCCGCGACCGGGCGCCGCCGCCCCTGCTGCCGGCTCGCGCCCTGGCCTGCCACGGCGACCGCGGCAGACGACCTCGCCCGCCCGACCCGCCTGGGCGACTTCAGACGACGGCACCGCAGACCGAGGCTGACACGGCTTCGCCTACAGGCATGCGGCCACGGGCATGCTCGCGTGGAGTGGTTACCGATCATTGGGCGGCCGGTGCCCATCGACCGCACGCCCCTGCCCGAAGGTCAGCTCATTACGCCGTCCGCGCGGCCACGATCTCCATCAGAGGGCAGGCGCCGGCGGACGCCTTCAAGACCGCCACCGATCCGGTCACCCAACGACTGGCAAATGATCGCTACCGGCGAGCGTGTGGCCAGCGGTTCGTCCTTAGGAAGGAACGACAGCCACACAGAGCAGCGGTACGTTTCTGCGCACCTCGCTCCCACGCCCCCCTCGGCCGGATATCGAGGTCTGCGGCCCCGCCTCCCTGTGCGCAGCGCGTACAACCCCCAGGGCGGCGGGGCCGCACCTACCGCTCGGCCGGGGACCGGCGTGTCGGCCGATGTGAAGAGCAGGGGGCAAGCTGCCTGGCACGGACGGACGCTCCCTGCCCCTGCGCACCGGGTGTGACCAGACCACCGCGGCGGGGACGGCCAGCTCGTGCGCCCGGGAGGGAAGAACCGCGGCTCGCCCCCCAAGCCACAGACAGCCCATCCCCAGCATTCCCTAAAACTGGTCAGGCCTCCGACTCCCCGATGTAGGACGGCCTTCTTCCCGTCCGTTGGAACGACCTGGGTGCCCCTGCCACGTGTCGGTCGGGCGCCCAGGCCGGCCTCTTGCGAGCAGGGGCAGACCTGTCACGGGGGGAAACGGGCCTGCCCCTGCACGATGGCGCCCGCGTACCTCCCCCACAGAGAGCAGGCGCCTGACCCCACTCGGGGGGTCACTCTCTTCAGCGGTTGGTGCGACGGAAGTGTCACGGGTGACCCAAGGGTAGCTGGATCCGTCACAGCTCTGCACGAAGCCAGCACGCCGCCCACGCAATTCACGCACAGATCACACAATGACTGCTCCACACACCGCACTTGGGGGACAGCCATGGCCTACAGCTCGAACCCGTACATCAACATGCCCATCACCCCATGTCAACGGACAGCAGGCCGTCCGGGTGAGCGGACATCTCGGATCCTTGTGCGCGGACAGTTGACCTCCCTGCCCGGTACGACTATTCGTCCCTCGGATGGGGGCGTGTGAGCGTTGGGGCCCCGTTGCGCTGGCGGTGCGATGGGGATGTAGCGTCGCGATGATGAGACCGCTGACTGACACCACCACCGACCAGGCGCCGGCTGATCCGGCCGCCACCGACGACATGCTGGCCACTCAGCCCATCGGATACTGGAGTGGCCTCGCCCACGCGGCCGTCACCCGGCATCTGCGTGACGCTATGGCCAGGATCGATGTCACGCAGCCGCAGTACTGGGTGCTCAACAGGGTGAACGGCGGGCCCGCGGCACCGAGCCGCGAGGAGGTCGTCATACAGCTGACGCCCCTCGCGGACGGGCCACACGAGATCGCTCGTGTCATCGACCAGCTGTTCCACCGCGGCTGGCTCCGAATCGACGCCGGGCAGCGCCTGCAGCTCACCGACGCCGGGGAGGCTGCCCGGGTGCGGCTGCGCGAGCTGGTGACCGATCTGCGCACCGTGGTCCACGAGGGCATCAGCGACGAAGAGTACGTAGCCGCGCTCAAGGTGCTGCGCAGGATGGTCGCCAACGTCGAGGGCAACGGGGGCTCGTAGGTTCTGCCTCTTTGGTCAGCCGACGAACCCGTCAAGGAGACACGCTCTGACCCGGCTGGTTCAGCGGGACGACGCCCTGGCCGGTGGTTGCCTGGGTCAGTCGCAGGCTGGAGCCCTCGGTGAGGACGATGTGCGCGTGGTGCAGGAGCCGGTCGACGGCGGCGGTGGCCAGCGTCTTGGGCATGATCGAATCGAAGCCTGACGGGTGCAGGTTCGAGGTGACGATCACCGACCGGCGTTCGTAGGCGGCGTCGATGACGCGGTAGAACGCCTCGGCGGCCGCCTGGCCCCCAGCCCGGCCACGCATGTACGGCTCAAGCCTCGCCCGTGTCATCTGGACACTCGTGCCCGTGGTCAGCAGCAGCCTGCTTGCCGCGGTGCCCTTCGTCACCGCCGCCGCGAAAGGCGTGATCAAGGGCTGCTGCACATCCTGTTGATCAGCATCTCGGCGACGCACACCGCTCTGCTCGACAGCGAGAAGATCCGCATCGGCAAGTAGCCCCTCTCAAAGATCTGTTCCTTCCGTTAGGTTCGGCGCCATGACCGAACCTAACGATATTGAGAGTACGGACGGGATCACTTGGCTGGCCGACGTTTGGCACGCACAGGATCTGAATGTGACCTTCGCCCGCGGCATCAGCCCAGGAGAGCTGGTTATCCGCCTCGGGGCCGCCCCGGGAATGTCGCTGGACCAGATCACCGCCACAGAGGCGATCGGAATGACGGGCACTGACGGGTGCGCCCGCGTAGCGCGTTTCGGTGAGTGCGGCGGGTGGTCATTCGCGTTAGAGCCGATCTGCCCCTCGGCTGGCTGGTGGGGCAAGCCCGGCCTATCTGCGGGCGGGGTGGAGGTGCTGCATCTGACGCCGAAGGGCTACGATCCTCCGTCGGAGGTCTGGTACTACCGCGACGGGGCCACCGTGGGTCACTTCAGCATCGGCGAGATACCCGACGGTGACATGACGTTCCTGGCCCCGGCGTTCGAGGCGGCCGGCCTCGTTGATGATCCTGTGTTGTCTGAGCGGCCGGAGGACTTCGATTCGGTGCGGGCGACCCTGGCGGTGCTGGAAGAGCACTTCGGGCTGTGCCTGCCGCGAGACGCAGTCCTTGAGGGGCGCCTGCCCGCCGCGGTGACCGCGCTCACGCACCCGGAGAACCTGGGCGACTAGTGTCTCGTGACCCTGTCAGCGTTACTTGATCTTGTGTGTCTCGTTCTATTGGCATGGAGCTCTCTGTGGAACAGGCCGCCGAGCTGCGGGAGTTGGTGAGCAGTCGGGACGTGCCTGCGGATATAGCCACGCGGGGCCGGATCGTGCTGTGGTCGGCTGGGGGGCGTCGACGCAAGGACATCGCCGAGCTGCTGGGAGTGTCGCTGCCGACGGTGGACCGCTGGAAGCGCCGTTATGTCGAGCACGGCGTGGCCGGGCTGGAAGTCGACCGGCCCGGCGGGGCCCGGGAGCAAGTGCCGGCACGGGTACGGGCCCGGGTGATTGCGCTGACGCGTATGACGCCGCCGGACGGCACTGGTCTTTCGCACTGGTCCACACGCGAGTTGGCGAAGTACCTGAAGCGGACTGAGGACGCCACCGTGTCCTGGCGCTACATCGCGCGGATCTGGCGGGAGGAGAAGCTCAAGCCGCACCGGTCGGGCACCTTCAAGATCTCGAAGGACCCGGCGTTCGCGCAGAAGGTCGCCGACGTGATCGGTCTCTATCTGGACCCTCCGGGCGGCGCGGTGGTGCTGTCGATCGACGAGAAGACGCAGGTGCAGGCGCTGGACCGGACCCAGCCGGTGCTGCCCGTGGCATTCGCGGCCACCGAGAAGCGCACCCACGACTTTGTGCGGCATGGCACGACGAACCTGTTCGCCGCCCTCAACGTCGGCACCGGGGAAGTCATCGGTGAGTGCAGGCCCAACCGGAACGGCGCAACTTTCCTGGCTTTCCTGAAGAAGGCGGTGAAGCCACACGCGGGCAAGGAGATTCACGTCGTTTTGGACAACCTGTCCACGCACACCACGCCGGAGGTGAAGGCGTGGCTGGCCAAGAACCCGCATATCCACTTCCACTTCACTCCCGTCGGCTCCTCCTGGTTGAACCAGATCGAGATCTGGTTCGGCATCCTGACGCGGCAGTCGATCCGTCGCGGGACGTTCTCGAGCGTCAACGTCCTGGTCAAGCAGATCCGCGACTACATCAGCTCCTGGAACCAGGCGGCGAAACCCTTCACCTGGACCGCGACCGCCGACGAGGTTCTCGCCAAGGTCCGGCTCGTCCAGACCAACGTGAAGAAACTCGTCAATAACAACGCGAGATGACGCAATCAGGATCACGAGATACTAGCCGCCCACCGCCTCACGCCGGAAAGCACGCGATGATCCCCATCACCCGCGACACCGTCGACACCACCTGCACCAGCGAACGCACGGTCCTGGACCTCGCCGCGCGCGGCTGGGACCCGCTGGTCGCCCTGGGCCGCTATCACTACCGCCGCGCCCACAGGCCGCTCCCGCCGACCCGCCACAATGCCCTCCTCGTGATCGCCCTGCCCGTACGGGGCACCTTCACGTTCACCGTGGACAGCCAGGCATGCCTCATACAGCCAGGTCAAGCCCTGTGCATCCCGCCGCAGCACATCTACACCACCGGACAACGCGCCGAACCCCGCGGCGAGCTGCTGTGGCTGATCACGCGTACCTCTCCTCAGGCCGACGCCACCCCCCTGCACACCGCACTGTCCGTGCTCGCGCAGTCCACCGCTGCCGCCGTCTGCTTCCACACGGCCGCATCCTGCAGACCCTCGACGAGATCCTCACCACGCCCCATCCCACCCACCTGCGCCAGCACGAATTCCGCTACCTGCTGCTCGCGGAACTGCTCGCCCTCGCCGACGCCCACACGCACGCCGCAGCCACCCCCACGAAGCAGGCACCCCTGCACCCGGGCATCGCCAACGTGCTCGCCCTGATCGAGCGCAGCCTGGAGCGGCCCCTGAGCGTTGCCGACCTCGCCGCTCACGCCAGGCTGTCGACCAGCCGGTTCTACGACGTCTTCACCAGCCAAGTCGGCACCACGCCCAAGGACCATGTCCACCGCCGGAAGATGGAGCACGCCCGGCGCCTGCTGCGTGATCACCCTCATCTCACCGTCACCGAGGTAGCCCACCGAGTCGGCTTCTCCTCCTCCCAGTACTTCGCCAGCGTCTACCGGCGCTACTACGCCACCTCCCCCTCCACCGATCGCCGGCCGACGGCACCGTCTTCTGTTCCCGTGGAAGGACTCGAACGCCCCACCCCCCCTGCGCACTTACGGTCCACACCATGAACACCACCACCCAGACGCACGAAACGTGGGCCAGGGACGGATTCGTCACCGTGGGCTGCCTCCTCCACGCAGACGAGATCGCCGCCTACCGCACCCTGTACAACCACTTCCTGGACGGCACCATCAACTGCGCCGACAAGCGTGCCGACCTCGGCACCGGCAACGCCGCCACCCAGGGCAACGAGACGATCACCCAGATCATGTGGCCCTCCGCCCTCGCCCCCGAGGTCCACACCCTGCCCCTGCACGACCGCGCGCTGCGCCTGGCCAAAGAACTCCTCGGCGACGACGCAGAACTCGACTTCGACATGCTCATCGACAAGGCTCCCGGCAGCGCCACCCCCACCCCGTGGCACCAGGACGCCGCCTACTGGGTCGACCTCCCCGACACCCGCGCCCTGTCCCTGTGGGTCGCCCTCGACAACGCCGACCTCGACAACGGCTGCATGTGGTACGTCACCGGCTCTCACAACGGACCCATCCGCCCCCACTGGACCACCGGAAGCAGCGCCGCCCTCCAATGCCAGTGCAGTGAACAGGAACCCGGCGCCACCCCCGTCCCCATTCCACCCGGCCACGGCATCGCCCACGCCGGCAAAACCCTGCACTACTCCCGCGGCAACACCACCACCAACCGCCACCGCCGCGCCTACATCCTCAACTACCGCCCCGCCGCAATGATCACCCTCGAGCGGGAAAAAGGCATGGACCACGGCCTCAGCAACAACGAACGAAAGATCCGCAACACCAAAGCCGGATGACCCTCCTGAAGTTCCCCCACCATGCCGACCAGCTTCCGGCGGGCCGGGTTTTTCCTGGAAGGCCGGATAGCGCCGCGCAATGAACTCCAAGACCTCACTGGAGAACCTGGAGGCGACAGCGAGGAACTCGATGACCGTGCAGCGCCCGGACACAGGATCCCAGGACCTCGTCACCGTCACCGTAGCGCCGTCAGTTCTGTTCCCGTGGAAGAACTTGAACGCCCCGCCTCTCCTGCGCACTTACGGTCCACGCCATGAACACCACAACCCAGACGCACAAAACGTGGGCCAGGGACAGACTCGTCACCGTGGGTTCCCTCCTCCACGCAGACGAGATCGCCGCCTACCGCGCCCTGTACAACCGCTTCCTGGACGGCCTCCGGCCCTCTCGTCGACCGATGCTGAGTGGGTCGCGGCCCGTCGCGTGGCTAGCGGCCCTGTTGCTGCTCGTGCTCGCGTCGACCCTGACCGGTATCACCCCGACGTCAGCCGCCACACCGGCCAACCAGTCTGTGTCACCACCGGCAGTTCCCACGGTCATCCCGGTTCCGCAATCCATGACCCTGAAAGGGGGCCATCCATTTGTCCTGACCAAGGACACCGAGATCGTGGTCGACGGGAGCGGTGCAGCCACGGTGGGCGGCTATCTCGCCAACCTTCTACGACCGTCGACCGGCTACCCACTCCCCGTGTCCGACCACGGGCGCGGCAAGCAGGTGATCGAGCTGCGGGTGGCCGGCGTCGACCTCGGAGTCGAGGGCTACCAACTGGAGGTCAACACCGACCGAGTGCTGCTGCGCGCCTCGAGTGCCGAAGGTCTGTCCCGTGGCGTGCAGACGCTGCGCCAGCTGCTGCCCGCCGAGGTTGAGGCCCACCGCGTCCAGTCCGGGAAGTGGACGGTGCCGGCGGTACACGTGAGGGACAAGCCGCGATTCGCTTGGCGTGGTTCCATGATCGACCCGGCCCGCAACTTCCTCACGGTGCAGGAGATCAAGCAGCACATCGATACGCTGGCTCTGTACAAGATCAACATTCTGCATCTGCATCTCACCGACGACCAGGGGTGGCGGCTGGCGATCAAGAGCTGGCCGCGGCTTACAGAGGTCGGCGGGAGTACCGAGTGGGGCCCTGGTCCGGGCGGTTACTACACGCAGGACGAGTACCGCGACATCGTCGCGTACGCCGCCGAGCGTTACATCACGATCGTCCCCGAGATTGATATGCCCGGTCATAGCACCGCCGCGGTGAGGTCATATCCCGAGCTCAGCTGTGATGGCCGTGCCGGGGAGCTGTGCCCCGACAAGTCCGTAACCGACAAGTTTCTTGACGACGTGATTCGGGAGGTCGCGGCGCTGACTCCGGGGCCGTACATCCACATCGGCGGCGATGAGTCCGACATGTCAGATGAGACTTATGTGCGGTTCATCCAGCGAGCCGAGCACATCGTGCAGAAGCACGGCAAGCGGATGGTTGGCTGGGACGAGGCCGCGACGGCGGGCCTGTCGGCTCACTCGGTCAATCAGCACTGGTATTACTCTGATCTCGCGGCGACGGCTGCACAGCAGGGTGTCCCGGTGGTCATGTCACCGGCGTCGTATGCCTACTTTGACATGGCGTACAACAAGGACACTCAGGGTCGCGCATGGGCAGGTCGCATCAGCGTCCAGCGCGCGTACGAATGGAATCCGGCCACCCTTATCAAAGGCGTCGGCGAGTCCAACGTGCTCGGTGTAGAGGGTCCGGTGTGGGGCTTTCCGGAGTGGGGAGATGTACCGTCGGGCGCGGCCTTCGACACGTTCAAGGGCCTCCAGTTTATGGCGTTTCCGCGGACCGCGGCCCTCGCCGAGGTCGGCTGGTCGGCGCAGCAGGACCGGTCATGGGCGGACTTCCGGGAGCGGCTCGGCAGGCAGGGCGCGCGCTTGGAGCGGCTAGCGTCGAACTACTACCGTGCACCGGACGTGCCGTGGCCATTCGGGTTCAACCTCGACACGACCGAGCTGCACCCTGGCAAATCCTTTACTGCCGTGGCGAGGATGCGCAACGACTACGGGTTCTCCACGTTGACCGATGCCCGCTTCCAGCTCGACGTGCCAGAGCAGTTCGTCGTACGGCCGCTGTCCAACACCAAGGCCGAGTCGGTGGCGCCGGGCGAGACGTTCACGGCGAGATGGGAAGTGACGGTGCCGAGCGGATACGACCCGTCGGCCCCAATCGAGTACGCCGAAGTAGGTGCGACGGCGTCATACGTACACGCGGGTGTCCGCCAGTCCGCCCAGGAACGAGAGCGTGTGTCGGTGGTGACGCCCGTGCAGGCGCCGTACCTGACCGCGGATCATGACGCCAACGCCATCTTCGGCCAGAAGGACGGCCACTTCTCGATTCTGGCAGGAGGCCGCGACGCTTGGGGCCCCATCGACGAGTACGGCACGATCTACCGTGACGACATCCTGAGCAACGAGGGAACCGTCACGGTAAAGGTGCTCAGTCAAGAGAACACCGGGCAGTGGGCAAGAGCAGGCATCATCGTGCGCAATGACCTCGCCAAAAGCGGGTCCACCGGCTTGGTCAGCGTCTTCATCACCCCAGGGAACGGCTGCGCGATGACGTGGGACAGCAACGGCGACGGCTACAACGACCGGGTCGCCCAGGTGCCCGGCGTCAAGGCGCCAGTGTATCTGCGCCTCAAGCGGTCGGGCACCGGCTATACGGGCCAGTGCTCGGCAAACGGCACGGACTGGACGACCGTCGCTGCGGTCGACGTACCAGGGGCTGCGGCGGTCCAGGACGCTGGCATGTACGTGTCTGCCGCCGCCCGGGAGATCGGAGGCCTCGTCCAGTTCACCGGTTTCGGCGTGCAGAGCGACCTGCCCTCCGGACCGGCAGCAGGGTGACGGCCAGGGGAGACGGCTTCACAAGCGCACACGGAGAATGCGCGGACAACCTGCCCGTGATGGCGGCGCACACCAGATCAGCGCCGCCGGCTAACGCCACGTGGCGCATACGGTCTGTGCCCGTGGCCATGGAAAAGTCGCCGCAGGTGGCCGGTTCGAGGTCACCGCTGGTGGCCGGCTGAGGTCCCCGCTTCTTGCATGCGCGTCAGCGTGTCGTGGACGTCGAGCTTGACGAGGCGTTTCAGCTTGGCGCGAGTGCCTTCGATGTTCTTCGGCAGCAGTTCGTGGTCAAGGGCTTCGCAGACGTCACGGGCTCGTAGGGGTCGGTGGCCTCGTTGAAGACGGCGAGGATGTGCGGATAGTCCGGGCGCTCGGGCAGGTCCGGCGAGACCGGGTGGGTGGGGAGTCGTTCGGTGAGGGCGGTGACGGTCTTCCGGGTGATCGCCAGGTGTTCCGCGTGTGCTCCGTTCAGGCAAGAGGGGCGGCCGGGCCCGTTCGGGGCCCGGCCGCAGGCGGGTGGGGTCAGGAGGTGGCGGGGGTGTAGCGGGTCGCCAGGACGGCGACGATCTGCGGCAGGACCCCGCGCAGCGGTTCGGGCACGTCGGTGTGCTCGCCCGCGCCGTTCGGGGCACCCAGCAGCACGACGGGCCCGTGCAGGCAGTACGGCAGTCGGCTCAGGCGGATCGCGTTGATCAGCGAGGTCGCGAACAGGTTCTCCGGCTGCGTGTCCCGCCCGTCGGCGTTCACGACCACGGCCACGCGGCGCTTGCCATCGGGGCGGGAGTAGTGGGCGGTCTCGGCCCAGCCGCCGACGGCGTCTCGAAGGGCCTTCGCCCGTGCGTCGCCGGCGGGCAGTTCCAGGTCGGTGAGGGTGCCGTCGACGTCGAGGCGGATCGCGCGAAGGATGACGGTCACGGTTGTCTCCCAGAGGGTGAGGGGTGAGGCGGCCGCCGGGCGGCGGCCCCCGGGGTGGTCAGCGGCCGCCGAGGTCGACGGCGAGTTCGGTGAGCATCAGGCGTGCCATGCGCAGCTCGTGGGCGGTGGCGTACTTGTCGGTCTCGGCGCGTGCGGCCATCTCGACCAGGCACTTGAGCAGCACCTCGGGCAGGCGGCCGACCCAGGCGGTGTAGTTCTCGCCGTACGCGGTGGCTCGCCAGGTCTGGTGGAGGGTGGCGCCGGTCGAGAAGGCGGCCTGCTCGGCGGCTTCGTCGTCGAGGCCGAACCGTTCGGCGAGCAGGGGCTGCAGGTGGGGGCCGTCGATGATGTCGGCGAGTCGGTGGCCGATGACGGGCCGGTAGTTGGGGTCGCCGGTGACGCAGACCTCGTAGGGGCCGGCGAGTCGGTCGAGCGGGGCGGTGGCGGGCATGGCTTCCTCCAAGAGGCCGTTGGTCGAGCGGGGGCGGGGCCCGGCCGCCCACCTGGTGGGGTGGGCGGCCGGGCCCGGGGTGGGTCAGGCGAACCAGAACCAGACGTCCATGAACTCGTCCAGCTCCACCAGGGCCTGCGAGAACTTCTGCGCGCGGGTGTGGATGAAGCTGGCCGCGTCGATCGGGCCGCGCTCCGGGGCGATGGCCACGAGCGTGATGCGCAGCTCGTCGGACGCCGCCGGCTCGCAGATGACCTTCAGGACGCGGGAGTTATCGGCGAAGCGGGCGTAGACGTTGTTGCCGACGCGCGCGACATGGTCAGCGCGCTGGGTGAGGTGGGCGGTGAACAGTTCCTGGACGGTGCTCAGACTCATGGCTTCTCCGAATGAACTGGAACGTTTGAAAGGTGTGGCACACCTTTAGGCTTGCCTTTCGCTGCCGATAGGGCGCACCCCTTTCGAGGTGCGCCCTATCGGTTTCCTACTTTGCGAAGGTTCGAACGCAGCACAGCTGGCCCTGCGGCCCGTTGTCCCAATCGACGACGAACTTGTGGACGGCAGTGGTGTTCCCACTGGCCTGGCGCTTCCAGTCGGCCTTCACCTCGCGGACTGTCCCTCTGTCCCCGGTCTGGCCGTGTTCGACGGTGTCTCCGACGTTGTAACGACGCATCGTCGTCTCCCTCCGCATTCATGGACTCCTTGCCGGCGGAGGGAGCTCCCCCCGCCTCTCTCCACTTATTCTAGCGGCAATCCCCAGGAAGGCCAGAACTTTTTTCTCGTTTGCCCAGGTCAGGCCCCATCCAGTCCGACCCGCGCCCGACCACCGCACCATCCGGCCACAGCACCGCCTCCACTTACGCCGCGGCCTCGGCCCGGCCCGCGCCCGGCGGCGGCACGGCCTCTGCCTCCGCCCGGCCCACGCTCGGCCACGGCACCGCGTCCAGGGCCCGACGGTGCGTGTCCGGAACCTCGGCCAGCGGCCAGCCCGTCCAGTGCAGGCCCATCGCAGCGAGGATGAACGCGTCCGCCTTGTCGTACCGGCCCGGCCCCTCGCACTCCATGCCGTACCGCTCGGCGACCGCGTCACGCACCATGCCCTTGGCGATGCGTGCCCGCTGCGCCTTGGGGTGCTCCTTCGCCGGGTTCGCGCTGCCGGTGGCGTAGATGGTCCGCGAGTGCGGGTTCACCACCGCGTACGGGATGTCCCGCTCCCACAGGTCCTGCGCGATCAGCCACCACAGGCCCGCCAGCTCGTGGTGGCCGGCCTGGCCGCCCCGCCCGTACGCCGCGCCCTCGATCACCACCAGGTCCGCCAGGCGGGTCCGGTCCCGTATCTCCTTGCGCAGCCACCCGAGGCGCTGGTGGCCGCGCCCCTTGAAGCGCAGCGCATCGGCCCAGCCGTCGCCCGCCACCCCCGTGCACGTCAGCGACGGGTCCAGGCCAATCACCAGCGGGGCCCGGCCGCTCGTGGCCAGCCAGGCACCGGGGGCAACAACGAGGTCGGTCAACGCGAGCTCCTTCACGAGCAGATGGGGGGTTGGTGGGCCGCGCCCGCAGGGGTGATGGGCGCCGCGGGCGCGGCCCGGCTTATGGGTCAGTGCGGGTGGGCCGCGGGCTCCTCGCCGCCCTCGGCGAGCTCCAGCAGCGCGCGGCGGGCCAGACGGGCGACGTCGCCGAGCAGCGCGATCACCGAGTGGGTGTAGTCGTCGGCGCTGGCGTTGGACGCGGCCAGGTACAGGGCCTGGCAGGTCTCCATGTCGCCGTTGGCGAAGGCGGTGATGAAGCGCAGGGAGAAGGTGTGCGCGGGGTGGCGGGGCTCGTCGTCCGGGTCCGGCGCGGCCAGCGCCCACTGCATCTCGGGGCCCAGGTGCCCGTACAGGCGCACGAGGGTCTGGCGGGCGGCGTCCGCCAGACCGCAGCACACCCCGTACATCTGCTGGCCGTTGCTGTTCCGGGCGATCTCGCCCATCAGGTTCGAGGCGATCTGGAAGTCGCAGTCGACGGCGTGCCTGATGGCGTCCATGACCAGCTTGGCGCGAAGGGAGTAGTCCACGATGCTCTGTTCCTTTGTCTAGGTGGTGGGGTGGGCCGCGCCCGCGGGGGTGCGGGCACCGCGGGCGCAGCCGGGATCAGGGGCTGGGTCAGGCGACGAGGAGTGCGAGGCTGTCCGCCCATGCGCGGCCGCCGGACGCCCACGCCACGGCGTGCAGGGCCAGGCGCTTACTGGTCTCGTCCAGCAGGCTCAGGTTCGCCAGGGACAGGGCATGACGTCCGGTCAGGAGGCAGGCCAGGCACAGGACCTGCCACTCCGAGGGCGTTCCGACCAGGGGGCCGTCGCCGGCGGACAGGCACGTGGAGGCAACCTGACGCCAGGCGATGCGGGAGCAGCCGTCGCCGTCGTCGTGGATCAGGCCGGTCCGCTCAAGTTCGGGCAGCCAGTGGCCATGGGTGGCGAGCAGCCACACGGCGGCTTCTTCCTGCCACGCTCCGGCGGCGCGCTCTCCAAGGCGGGCGGCGAGGTCGGTCGTGTCGTGGTTCACGTGTTCTCCAAGAGGAGTTGGGGTCAGCGGGTGGTGCGGGGTTTGGGCGTGTGGCCGACGTGCCAGCCGCCGCAGGCGCGGCGGCGGCACTCGTAGGCGGCCAGGCGTACGGCGCCCCTGGCGATCAGCCGGTCGCGGTGCTCCTCGGCCTGCTGCTCGGTGTCGTGGCGCTTCTTGCCGGTGCAGGCCCGGTTCTTGGTGCGGATCACTGGGGGCCGCCGGTGTCGGCGCGGGGGACGGTGGTGGGGTGGAGCATCGTCGTCTCCAAAAGGGAGTCGGGCCCGCCGCCCGCCCCCCTTTCGCCGGAGGCAGGCGGGGGAACGGGTCAGGTGGTACCGGCGAAGTCGAGCTGCAGCTGTTCCTGCTGCCGCTTGGCCTTCTCCGCCTCGCGGCGCGCATCTATCTCGCGGGCCGCCTGCCGGCAGGAGGGGCAGACGCGTTCGTCGTTGCGGCTGTGGCTCCTCGCTCCGGCTTCGGTGCCGCAGGAGGCGCGCAGCTTCGGCTCCGCCAGCTCCTCGTCGCTCACGTCGTCGAGGGCGTCGATGACTTCGCCGTTGCACCACAGGCGGCCGCCGGCGATCCCGTCGAACTTGACCTGGGAGGGCTTGATGGTGGCGATGCACTCGGCGCGGAACGGACACGGCCCGCACGTCGGCAGCTGAGGCCCGCACAGGTCTTTGATGTGTTTTGCGCTTTCGCAGGCGTCCTGGTTGGGCGAGAAGCCGTCCTTGCCGCTGCAGGGTGCGCGAAGGGTCCACGCGCCGGTCACATCTCCTCCTCGGGGTCGTAGGCGGTGGCGGGGATGATGGCGACGGCCGCTTCGGCCGGTAGCCGGGCGGCTTCCGCCCGGTGGTCGGGAGTGGTCACAGGGGTCTCCAAGAGGTCGGTTTCAGGTGGTGAAAGGGGGCGGCGGGCCAGGCCGGTTGGGCCCGGCCCGCCGCGGGGTTACAGGACGGCCTTGATGCACTCGCCGATGTGCCGGGCGACGTTCACCGACACGGCGTTCCCGGCCTGCATGGTCTGCTCGGCCTGGTTGCCCAGCACGATGTAGCGGCGGGGGAACCGCTGGGCCTCCAGCTGCTCGCGGGGCTTGAGCATGCGGAAGTAGCAGTCCTCCACCGCGGGTGCGCTGCGCAGGAGTGCGGCCGAGTCGCGGGTGGTCAGGGTGTGAACGGGCTCGGCGGCCGTCTTGACGGCGGCCTTGCGGTAGGGGATGACCAGGGAGTTGCGCAGCTCGGGCGGGACGGGCCCGCCGGGGACGACCAGACCGTGATGGTTGCCCTGCGCGGTGACACTGGTAATGGGCTCGGTGGCCAGGGCCGGGTTGGCGTTCTGGCGGTAGGTGATCACGAACGGCTCGGGGTCGACCGTGACCAGGGCCTCGCTCTCGCGGGTCAGCCGGGTGCGCATCGGGTCGGCGACATCGCTGCACGCGGTGTTCCAGCTGCCGCCGGTCGGCACGAGCAGCGCGTCGCCCTGCTTGATGGTGCGGGTGGAAAACGGCCGCTCGGCCACCGCGTAGGCCCGGTCGGTTCCGTCCCGGCCGTGGTTGAGGGTGATCGAGGACGGCTGGTGGGGGAACTTGGCGCGGCCCGCGCGGATGCGGTCCATGGTGGTCTCCGCCAGCGGCTTCTTGCGGTCGCCGATGCGCTGGCCGAGGTCGTCCCAGTTGATGACGGAGGCGGCCGGGCGCACGTACGGCTCGACCTCGGCGTGACGGCAGCGTGTGTTGGGGCAGCGGTAGCTGTAGTCGCGCAGGTACTTGCCGACACGGACCCCGGGCTGGAACCAACTCTTCTTCGCGCGGACGTCCTTGCCGCACTCGAAGCAGAACGCCAGCGGGCGGGGCTCCAGGTCCGGCTTGGGCATGCCCTTGAGGCGGAAGACGATGTAGATGCGGTCCCGCCACTGCGGGGCGCGCAAGTTGTCGTCGTCGCCAACGTGCGCGGAGGTGGCGCACAGGATCTGCGGGGCCTCGTAGCCGAGCTCCGTCATGGCCTTGACCCAGGCCTTCCTCAACACCCAGCACAGCCAGAACTCGACGACGTTCTCGATCACGACGTACGGGAACCGCTTCGCCTCGCAGGCCCGCACCACGCACCAGGCGGTGGCCCGGGTCCGCTCGAACGCGTCCGGGGTCAACGCCTTCCACGACTCGGCATCGTCGTCATCGCCGAGCTGGTCGAGGACTTCGAACAGGTCGAGCTGGTCAGTGGGGTGAATGCGGCCGCCGGCCGGGCTCACCTCGGTGCAGATGATCGACGCCCACAGCATCAGGGCGCGGGGCAGGAAACGCATGGGGTAGCCGGTCACGTCGGCGACCAGGTGCTCGCAGTCGGGGTGATTGGCGGCGTGGCTGTCGATCGCGGTCCGCCAGTGGTTCATGGCGAGCTTGCCCCGCCATCCGGCCTCAACCAGGCCAGAAGTAGAACCGCCCGCTCCGGCGAGCAGGTCGTTGAACGTCAGCTCGATGTCGGTCGGAAGAGTGGTCAGCACAGAGGTCTCCAAGGGGTCGCGATCCGGCCCCGCACACGCGGTGCGGGGCCGGGCCGGTCAGGGGGCGATGGTCAGTTGGCGACGCGGGCGACGAAGACGATCTGTGCGGCCTCCTCGCGGCGGTGCCAGATGGTCAGGGGCCACTCGGTGCCGCCCTGCTCGTGGACCATCTGCCAGCCGTCCTGCTCCAGCTGGTGGGTCTGCCAGCCGTACTCCTTGACCGCCTGCAGGTGGGTGTCGAAGGGGCCGGAGGTGATCTGCCCGGTGGGCGTGTGACCGGTGCTGACGCCCACGAAGCTGACGGCGAACCGCTCGGGGGTCTCGATCAGGGACATGCCGAGGACCTGGCCTGCGGTCTTGGTGTCGGGGTCGCGCAGGTCGTGCAGGTAGATCGCGACGGCGGCGAGCATCGTCCGGATGTCGGCGGCGTGCTGGCCGTGCTCGCCTTCGGCGGTGGAGTCGTAGAGCAGTCCGTCGTGGTTCGGGTTGTCCACGTGGCTGCGCACGATCCGCCAGCCGGTGACGTCGGCGAGACGGTCGGGCAGGGAGTGGTCGTCGGCGATGACCAGGTGCGTGCCGTCGGGGAGGTTGGCGTAGATGACGGTCTCGCCGCCGGAGGTCTCGATGTCGCAGGCCAGTCCGGCCGCGCGCAGCGGGGTGGTGACGGCTTCGTACTGCTGCCACAGGGCCTGCCACTCGGGGCGGTTGACGCGGGCGTGGTCAGGCATGGGGGCGAGGTTCATCATGATCTCCAAGAGGTGAGCGGTCGTCACAGTACAGAGTTGTGGCACATCCGGGAACCGGGGGGCGGGCTCGGCCGCCCCCCGGACGGGGGGTCAGGCCGACTGAGGTGTCGTGGCGTTGGTCCGGGCCTCTTTCAGCTGGGCGCGTAGGCGCTGGATCTCGGCCTGCGCTCTGTAGAACTGGGCACGATCGGCGTCATCGACCTCGATCGCGATCGCGTTGGCGTGAGCGTCGAGGACGTCGGCCATGCGGCGAGCCTCCTCGGCGATCCGTCGGGCCTGATGGGCGGCGTGACGGTCGCGCCTGGGGCTCAGGTGGAACTCGGCGCCGCCGGCCTCGGTCAGGAGCTGGTCGGCGATCTGGTCGCGGGCATGCTCGATGTCGCCGAGTCGTTCCGGCTCGACCTCGTCGCGAACAAGGTCGTCGTGTTCGATGAGCTGGGAGAGCAGGCCGCCGATGGCGTCGGGGTCGCGGCGCCAGGCGCCGGCGAGGTCGATCAGGACGGTGGTGACCTGCTGATGGGAGTCCAGGACGATGCGGTCCGGGTGGTCGCGGCGCAGGGTGGGCAGGTGACCCATGAGGTCCTCCAAGAGGCGGGTTCGGAAGGTCGAGTGGTGTGGCACATCTCGGTCCGGACGGCGGTGTTCGTCCGCCGCCCGGACCGGGGGGTCAGGCGGTGCGAGCGGACTTCCGCAGGGCGGCATCCTCGGCGGCGAGTTCGGCGTCGTGGGCGTCGATCTCGGCGATCTCGGCCAGCTCGGCCAGCTCGGCGGCCGCGCGCTCGGCGTCGGCGGCGTCGTCGTCGTTGATGTCGATCAGTCGGTTCATGCGGTTCTCCAAGAGGCTCGTGGGTGGGGGCCTTTCCCCTTCCCCGCTGCCCTTATTCTAGCTGCATTCGGGTTGGGAGGCCAGTTTTATTTTTCGGGTGAGCGGGCGCCACCGAGCCCTCCCCGCGCCGCCCGTGCCGCCTGGCGGGCCAGCTGCCTGGCCGCCTCCACCTCCTGCGGGCGGTCGTAGGCCACCTGCCGCGCCTGGGCCTGGTCCGCGTGCCAGTTCTCCATGAACTCCCGCTGCGACTGCCGCTCCGCCTCCGCCCGCTCCCGCTCCCGTGCCGCGCGCTCGGCGCGCGGATTGGTTTTGCAGCCACGACAACTGGCAGCGGGAGTCGAGTGCTTGGGGCAGCCGCGCGGCTCCCCTGCGGCGTCAGCCGCGGGGGTAGGGGGGAAAGGAAGAACAGCAGTAGAAGAAGGAAAAGAAGGGGTTCCACCGGTGGAACCCTTGGGGTTCCCCCCGTGGAACCCTTTGGGTTCCACCGGTGAAACCCTGGCCTCGTCATCATCAGGGTTCCACCCGTGGAACCCTGACTCTCGCCTCACGCCTTCGCCGGCGGCCAGCTCCTGCACGTCGAAGTCCGCGCGCGTTCGGGCGTCGATGTCCTCATGCGTCATCGCGGGCTTGGACGGTGCCGCGCGAGTGATGCCCGAGCGGGCTTTGTTCGGGTTCTTCGGCGCGGCATCAGCGGCCTCGAACCGCTCTTTCAGGTCGTCGTTGGTCGGGATCGCGGGCACTCCCAGCGGGAAGACCCGGTACACCGCCCGGCGCCCGAGCATGCCGACCTCCACACGCTCGATCAGGCCCTTGGCGACCAGTTCGGTGACGATGGTCGTGCACCGCTTCTCGCTGACGCCGACCCACGCGCGAACACGCAGCATGCCCGGCTTCGACAGACGCGTCTCGTCGTCGGCCGAGTCGCATATCTTCATCAGGGCCACCTTCTGGCTCTGGGTGACCACGTCGTCGGGCAGGTATGCGGCGACGAGCATCAGGTGAATGGACAACGGAACTTCCCCTTCTGCGGGCACGCTGCCGCCCGCCCGGGTCGAGGGCGGGCGGCAGCAGTCCGATCAGGCCTTGTAGGCCCGCACGTTGATGGTCTTGGGCGTCTTCTGCGCGGTCTTCTTCTCCGGGACCGCGAGGCCCGCTTCCTTCAAGTTGGCGACCATCCGCTTCTCGTCGGGCACCATCGGCACCGTCAGGCCCGCCGACTCGTGGAGGTCGACCATGGCCTGCAAGTCGCCGGACCAGACGTCGTTCCCGCCGGTCCACACCAGCTCGTTCGCGCCGTACACGCCCGCCGGCGAGAGGTCGACCTTCTTGCGCGCCAGGGCCTTCATGCGGTTGCCCTGCAGCGCCAGCTCGTGGCCTTGCACGTACTCCGCCAGGGCCTGGGTCCGGTCGGCGTCGTCGTGGATGAGCACGGTCTGCACCGCGGCGCCCGGCTGCTGAGGCAGGCCCCAGCAGGCCGTCATGAACGGGCAGTGGTCGCAGATGGCATCCAGGCCCGGCCCGTCGAAGTCGCGGCGCCCCTCCTCGGGCGAGTTCAGCTCCCGCACGCGCTGGACCCACCAGCGTGCGCGGGTGGCCTCGTTCGGGTCGAAGTCGAACTCCTCGATGAGCTCTTCGCCGTTGTCGCGGTTGACGAAGCGGAAGCGGATCCGGGAAACCTCCAGCGGGCCGAGCTTGGCCAGGTACCGCTGGCCGCGCCGGTCCTCGAAGCCGACCGTGCGCAGCAGGTCCGCGTACAGGTACACCTGGCGCAGCTCGGCCGCCGAGGGCCCGTAGCGGCGCACCTTCTCCCACAGGTACGTGGACTTCGTCTTGACGTCCTCCACGGTCACCCCGTGCTTGGCGGCCACCTTGGGCCGGTGCCGGGCCGGGACGCGGTCAGCAGTGGCCTGGTCGAGCTGCACGGCGTCGATGTGGCCCCGGATCGTGTCATCGGCCACGGCCCTCTCCACCAGCCAGCCGTACTCGGTGCGGGCGGCACCCAGCAGGCCCTCGTGAATGTAGGTCCCCAAGATCGCGGCACGCTTCTCGGACCAGTCGGAGGGGGTGACCCCGAACAGGACGTAGGCGGCGCGGCGCTCGCACACCGTGTCGGACGCGCCGAGCTGGCGCTGCAGCGATCGCGGCCGTCTAGCGTCGACGTCGTGAGCGGCTGTCCACAGGGACACGGCGCTTTCCATAGGTTGTGCGGTCATCAGGTACTCCTGGAAGTAGGGCGGCTCAACGCCGGACGGGGACCTTGGCGGCCGTGGTCTTGGCGGGGGTGCGTTTGCGCGCGGGCCGGCGCGTCGGCTCCGGCACGGTCACGTCGTCGGGGTCGACGACGGGCTCCTCGGCGGCCTTTCGCTCGGCGGCGGCCCGCAGCTTGTCGGCGTCGCTGATTGGGCCCTGGCCCATCTCGGTGGGCGGGTTCTCGAGGACGGCGACCTTCCGCTCGATCGCCCCACGGATGGAGACGACCTCGGCGCGGGTCAGGCCGGTGTCGTCCTTCGCGGTGTCCCACCACAGCTGGCGCAGCTTCTCGACGTCCTGCAGCTCGTCGACGTCGTTGTCCTCCAGCCACGCCTGCACGCGGTCGCCGATCAGGGCGGGCATCTGGCGGGGCTGGGAGTCCATCGAGCAGCCGAGCCGGTTGAACACCAGGTCCTCGACGGTGAAGTCCGGCAGGGTGAGCGGCTTGCCGTCCTCGACGCGCAGCTGCAGCGAGCGGGCCTTGATGACCTGGGGGGCCTTGCCTCGGCGCATGCGCACCCACACCGAGCAGTCGAACGCCAGGTCCTTCTGGGCCTGGACCTTCCACTCCCGCAGGACGCGGCCGCGGTCCTTGACCGGCTTGCCGCCCTCGTCGATGGCGGTGATCTGCTTGCCCCGGGCGGTGATGATGGCGATGCCCGGGAAGGTCTGCAGGAGGTGGATGACTTCCAGCCAACGGTCGGTGGCGTCGTTCCACAGGTTCATGCCGACGTCGATCGAGGCGTCCGGGTTCTCCTGCAGGAGTTGCGCGTTGTTCTTGCTGCGCCGGGCCCGCTCGTTGGTCCAGGTCTTGAGCATCCGCCACAGCGCGGTGCCCGAGTCGACGGACAGCACCACGGGCGGTTCGCCGGCGGCCGCGGCCCGGCGGGCTTCGAGGAACACGGCCCGGATCTGCTCCAGGATGTCCCGGTAGGTGCCGTCGTGCTCGATGATCAGGTAGCGGGCGCCGGGGATCGCCGCGTATTCGTCGGCGCTGCCTTCCGCGAGGTCGATCCAGTACATCTGGCCGACGAGCTCGGAGGCGGAGAACTCGGCGGCGGAGTACGTCTTTCCGGCGCCCTCGTCTCCTTCGAGGAGGATCAGGGGCCACGGGACGATGCCGGTGGGTCTGCGAGTTTTGAGCTGGATGGCCATCGGGACTGCTCCAAGAGGTCGTTGGTCTCATGCGGCGCGCAGGGCCCGGGTCTCGAACAGCGGCGCCCACTGGGCGTTGCGTTCGATCAGGAGCCGCACGTACCGGCTGCGGAAGTTGTTGTTGAGCCGGAAAGAGTCGCCTTGGGTGGCTTCGCCGTAGCGCCAGCGCAGGAGCTCGAAGAGCATCCCGATGCCGACGCGTTTGAAGCCCTTGGCGATGCAGTCGGTGGTCAGTGCCTCCAGGTGCCGCAGCACCCACGGATTGAGGTCGTGGAACGCCTCGAACCGCTGCTGGATGGACTGGCCGGGGTGGATGGCGGGCTGCTGGACAAGCTGGATGTCGTCCAGGCCGGGCAGTTGTTGCTGCTGGAAGGGCACAAGACCCCCGAAAGTGCGCTCACGCTCGAATGATGTGGCACATCTTTACCGATGGGCGTCGCGTGATCAACCGGCGAGGCATCCCCGGGCCCGCGCCGGCGGGTCGGCGAACGGGCCACGCGCGTCGTGGCGTGCATGCATTCCTCCCAAGACAAAGGGCAGCGCCGCTCTCTGCGGCACTGCCCTTATTCTACCTGCGTTTGGGGGAATGCGTCTAGCTGTTTCCGCAGGTCAGACGGCCTTCGCGGCGAGACCGCGTGGCACGATCACGGAGCCGGGGCCGGTGTACCGCTTCTGCCGCAGCGCCGCCTGCACCTGCGTATTGATCGCCCACGACACGGTGCGGGACTTCGCCTGCATCTGCGGCGCCGCCTCGATCAGGGTGTCCAGCAGCCACAGCGGCGACCCCGACAGCTGGTAGTCCGCCGGCGCCGTGAACCGCCCCTGCCGCACCATCGCCGCCATGCTCTGCTGGCTGGCCACGCCGAACAGCTGCGTCACCTCCTGCAGGCCCAGCAGCGGCGGGATCTCCTCCACGGTCTGCGCCCACACCCCGGGCTCCTGCTCAGCAACAACACGCTGCAGAACCGCTTGGTCCAGCTCCTTGGGCCGCGCAGTCGTCTGCCCGAAGCCCCGCACGAACGACAACAGCCAATACGGCGAACCCGACACGATCACCGCACGGTCGTAGTTCAGCACCCCCCGCGCCAACCACTGCGTCACCTGCGTCGCCTTCACCCCGTACAGGGCGGCGAACTCCTGCCTACCGGCCAGGAAAGGCTTCTTCGGCATCGCCGACCCCCTCATCGCACTCCATGATTGCCCTTAGATTCTAACCATCGCGGGCCGAGTGGGCGAGTTCACCGCCTGCTACGCTGGGTGCTCCAAGAGGTCGAGGCCCCCCACCGCGTGCGGTGGGGGGCCTTGGTCTTGCCGCAGGCGACGGTCAGCGCCACAGCTCCGGCTCAGGCTTCTTGTACTTCGGCGGCGCCGCATACCCCAGCAGCCAGCCGAAGCGCGGGCTGATGTGCAGCTCGGCCCAGCGGAACACCAGGTAGTAGGCGCCCGCGAACCCCGACGCCAGCAGCGACACCAGCACGGTGCCGTCCAGGTGCACACCAAGGCGCACGGCCTGGGTGATCAGCCATCCGGCGAGGATCGGCGCGAGGGTCCGCACCAGCGACAGCAGGTAGTTGTAGAGCACTCTCACTCCTTGGGTTGGCGGGCGATCGCAGCGTTCGCCCAGAACATGACCTCTTCGAGCCGGAACAGGGCGGCCTGCTTCTCAGCCGCGGCCGGCAGCTCCGCGTTCAAGGTGAGCGCGAGCTCCATGCACACCGACCGGACGTCCTCGTGCGCCTGGCGGCGCGCGACGGTGTCGGCCGGGTGGAACGTGAACCGGCGGATGATCTCTTCGGCAGTCACCGGGGCCTCACTTCTGGCCGTAGGCGAGGGTGAACAGGTAGGCCCAGCCGCGCGGCCCGATCGCCACGTCGTGCGGCTTGCCCTTCGCCCGGAACTGCGGGTGCGCGGCGAAGAACTTGCCCACCCCGGCCTGCGTGCGCGGCCCGTACGTGTCGGACAGGTCCGCGTCGGTGATGTGCAGGAACCCGGCCTTGCGCAGAGCCTTCTGCAGGCTCTTCGCCGACGGCCTTGACTTCCCTGGGGTCAGGCCCGCCGGGAACTCCGGCGGCGCGTACGGCTTCCCCGTCGGCGGCTTGGGCGTGGGCGGCTTGGGGGCGTCGGGCGCGCCCGCCCAGTCCCTCCACGCCTGCACCGTGGCGAAGTTGCACACGTTGACGTCGGTGTGGTTGCGGATGCCGTACTGGTGGACCACCCACGAGTGCGTGATGCGCGGGTGGCCGGCGGCCGCGCCCGGGTCGGCGATCCACAGGCCGTTGCCGCACTTGCCGGTGGTGTCGCGGTTCTTCCAGTAGTCGAGGTTGCAGTACAGCACCACCCGCAGGTGCGGCCGCAGCTTCTTCACCGCCGCCAGGAACGCGTCCTTGTCCGCACACGACGGCACGGTCCCCGACGTGGTGGTCTCCCAGTCGCACGCGAGGACGTCGCCCGGCTTGGGGTTGGCGCAGCGGATGAACCACTCGGCCTGCGCCTGGACGTTCCCCGGCCACAGGAAGTGGTACCAGCCGACCTGCTTGTTCTCCTTGCGGGCGGCCGCGGCCTGCGCCACCCGCAAGGGGTTGGCGTAGGTGCGGCCCTCGGACGCCTTGATGATGACGACGTCCACACCCGTCAGGTTCGGGTGGGGCTGCAGCGAACTGATGTCGATGGCCTTGAGCATGTTGTTGCCCGGTGCTTCTCCCCCGCGCCGGACGGATGGTGCTGCGACGGTGCAGGCCCGTTACGGGCCTGCACCGATCCTGCTGGTGAACCACAGCTGCACCAAGCCCAGCAGGAGCGGGGCGACGAACACCGCCACCAGCCACTTACGGGTGTTGGCGGCCTGCTGCTGGTCGCTCTCGCGCTGCCGGACCGCGGCCTCCTGCGCATCCTCAACCGCCTGGATCCGCTGGTTCACCAGACGCTGGTCGGCCTGGTAGACGTCCTTGGTGACCATCTGCTCGAACCGCTGGCTCATCGCGGCGAGATCGCCGCGCAGGTCGTCGCGAAGCTGCTTGATGCCGTCGCTCTGATCTTCACGTAGCTGCTGGAGCGTGCGGTGCAGCTCCCACAAAGTGGGGTCGGCGTTCGGCGGCTGCGTCACCGCGCACTCCCTTGATTGGCGTGCCCCGCGCCGCATCCGATCTTACGGGCACGGGGTGACGCCGAAGCGAGGTCAGGCCATCTCGGGCCAATACTGGAACGTATCGATCAGGCGGCGGGCACGAGGTCCGTCACGGGTTGGCCGCACTGCGCGCAGACCACGGTAAACGGGGGCCCGTAGACGTCGACGGTGTATCCGATGTCCTGGACCGGGCAGCCAGGCGTACGGCAGGTGGCAGTCACAAGTACCGGTGTGGCTTCTTCCATGAGTCAGCTCCCTATCAGCATGTAGTCGACGGCTGTTCCGGTGGTGCCGTTGCGGGTCAGCCACACAGTGACCGAGTTGTTCGTAACGTTGGTGCAGCCGACACCGAGCACGCTGGTACCGGGCACAGTCGTGCTCGCGGTGGCGACGGCGCGGGGGGTGCCGCCGGTCATTGCGAGACCGGTGATCGTGACTGAGGTGGGAACGTTCGCTGCGGTCGGTGTGATGGTGACGCGGCCGGCCCGAATGTTCCCGGCGGTGAGATTCCCGGACGTGGTCGTATCGCCGACGACGGACAGGCCCGTGGGCAAACCGGTGGTCGACGAGTAGGAGAACCCCTTGTTTCGGGCGTCCGTCCAATCGAACGTGTCGGCCGTGATGGTCAGGTCTCCGAGCTCGTTCGGAGTGATGCCCGGCTGCTCGATGGTCACGCTGAGCTGGCCGAGATTTGATCCCCCGTCGGCCGCGTAGGCGTAGAGGGATGTGGTGGAGCCGGAGCCGTCGCCAGTGCTGAGCCGGAACTCGCCCTGGTCGTTCTGCGTGCCGCCGCCGGCGATCAGGGCAAGTTCGGCGCTGGTGCCGGTTTCCACGGTGGGGGACCACAGATTCAGGCGGGGTCGCTCGTGTCCCGATTTGCTGTCGACCGTGGCCAGGATCTCGCCAGGCTCTGTCTCCGCGGCCGTGCCGGAGTAGAACCGGACGGAGTTGGTGCCGGGGGTGCCGGACGGGGTGATGACGACGCGCTGCCCGGTGGCGGCGGTCTGCAGCGTCGCCCCGGTGATCGTCTGCCCGTTGATCGCCCCCGCGATGATGTTGCTCGCCGTGAGCGCCCCCATCTCCACGACCTCGATGGCGAACATGTCGATCTCGGCCGTGCCGGTGCCGCTGGTGTAATTCACGTGCACGATGGGGGTGATGTACCGGACGTTGGCGTGCAGCTGACCGGGTGCGTTGGCATTCGGCTTGGCGCCGCCGACGGGGGCGGCGGAAGTGCCCTTGATGTAGCCGGTGTACGTCACGAACCCGGCGCCGGCCGTCAGGTCCTGGGCGCTGGCCGCAAAGTTGAACTGGTTGGACGTCGCGTTCTGGCCCGTGAGGTTCACCCAGGTGACGCCGTCGGCCGCGATGCCCGCCACACCCGCGTAGAACTTCTGGTTGGCGCCGGGCGTGCCGTTGGCGACGGTCTGCCGGACTCGGGCGCTCACCCGGTAGGTGACGCCCGGATCGAACGGGATCTTGATGTCCGGCCGGTAACCGGCCGCTACGTAGCCCACGCACCGCATCACGCTGCCGCCGGACATGCCGTCGGCGGCCGCGACCGTGGTCATGGTGCCGGGGCCGGACTTGCTCCACTTGGTGGCCGAGTCCCCGAAGTCGTAGAACTTCTGCCCGACCTGGCCCGCCAGCCCCACCGCCAGGCGGTCCACGGAGATCGTCCCGGCCTTGATGGTGGCCGCGTCCAGGGTGCCGGTCTGGACCGAGCCGCCATTGATCGTGGTGGTCTGCGGGATCTGACCGCTGCCGATCTGCGCGGGCGGCAGCGTCACCCCGGCGCCGATGGACCCGGTGACGGTCGTCGCGCTGACCGCGCTGGTGGCCGTTGAGGCGGAGCCGACCGTGCCGTTGACGTTCGCGGCGGAGACCACCAGGTTGGTCGCGTCGATCTGCGACGCGGCGATCTTCCCGACCGTGATCTTGGCGGCGTCGATGGAGGAGATCACGCCGGAGGCGGCCGTAATCGTGCCCGTCACGAAGTTGTCGGCGGTGAGGGTGTTCACCGCCATCCGGTCGCCGGTCAGGCTCAGGGCCTTGACGTGCTTGGCGGTGACGCTGGCGGCGACCAGCGCGTCGGCGGCGACGGTCCCCGCCGCGAGGCGGTCGCCGTTGAGCTCTCCGACGACCAGCTTCGGTGTGGTAATCGAGCCGTCGGCGATCTCGACCTTGCCGACCGCTCCCGCTGCGATCTTCGCCCGGGTGACGGCATTGTCGGCGAGCGCGAGATCGTTGATGATGCCGTCCAGGACGGCCTGGGCGACGACCGGAGCCGGCCCGGCCGGTCCCGCGGCCGCCGAAGGGCCGGACACGGCGCCGGATGTGGACACGCACACCAGGCGCACCCACAGCGGGCCGCTGCTGGGCACGGTCATCGTGCCGCCGGACGGCGAGTAGAACGCGGAGAACAGGGAGCCGTCGTCGGGGAAGTCCAAGGCAGAGGAGAAGTGGACTTCCACGTACGCGAAGTCGGCCGGGGCCTGGCTGCCGTCCGCGAACGCGCCGCTCCACGAGACGGCAACACCGCCGAGGACAGAAGTGATTGAGGGAGCGGACGGTATCGGCGGCGGGGGGCCGTTGACGGCCGCCAGCGCCACCGTGCCGTCCTGCTGCAGGCCGATGCTGCCGCGCAGAATGCCGCCGTCGTCGTAGACGCTGATGGCGCCGCTCTCGATCGAGGAGTGCGCCAGGCGGCTGGTGCGCGACAGGTCACGCACCAGCCTCTCCAGGGTCGCGATCCTGCCCGCCAGAACAGCGAGGGTGTCAGCCAAAGGGTTCAGCCTCCGTAAGTGAAGGAGTCGGCGCGCGCCAGGCGCACCGTCATCCGTTCCTGCTGGTCCCCCTGCGCCGGCGTGAGCGTCCATCCGGTCACTCGCGCCCAACCGTCGTAGTCGGCCCACTGGTCGTGGACCTGCACCCACACGTCGTCGCCCACAGCGAAGGAGCCGAAGCGGGCGGCGGGGTGGTCGATGACGTCGATCTGCTGAATGTCGCCGCGCACCTGGCGGGCGATCCGCTCGGTGCGGGCCTTCGCCGCGAGCTGGTCCTTGCCCTTCACCGCGGGCAGGTCCATGACTTCCTCCAGGCGCAGCCGCCCGTCACGGACCGCGTCGATCGCGCGCAGCCGCGACCGGCCCTCACCCGAGCCGAGAGCGACAACGACCTGCGCGTAGGTGTCGCCGTCGTAGATGACCGGCTCGGAGGTGGCAATGTTCACCCCGGTGGAGAACGACACGTCCGTGCGGCGGGAGCCCAGGCGCGGCCAGCCGATGCGGAACCTGCGCTGCGGTATCCCGCCCACCCAGTCGACCTGCTCGGTCCACTCCGGGCCGCCGTCGGCGCCGACCGCGTCGACGATCAGGTCCGCCAGGGTGCGGGTCTCCCACCAGCCGGAGGCGTACGGCTCCTCAGGGGTGCCGATCTTCGCCTTGGACGGGGTGCCGTCGACGACGACCTGCAGGTCTCCGTCGGCCTGCTCCTGGCAGTACGCCCACACGTCCCGCATCAGCTTGCACGGGTCGCCGTACGTGTACGGGCCGCGCGCGTTGAGGTTGCCGTGGACGTCGTGGCGGCGCGCCAGGTACGAGGTGAACCCGGAGGCCTCGATCGGGTACCTGCCGCCTTCCGGCTCGGCCCGCCAGATCAGGCCCCCCCACATGAGCGTGGAGTCCCGCTCGGCAAAGATCAGCGTGTTGCCGGGGTCGACCATGCTGTCCAGCACATGCGCCAGGTGCGGCTCCAGCGTCGCCGACAGGCTGCCCGGCCCGTTCAGCTCCGGGCCGTAAGCGACATCCGACAGCGGCAGGTCCCACGCCAGGACCTGCCCCGTCAGCGCGCTACACGTCAAATAGCGGTAGGAGCGCACTGTTAGAACACGCCCTCCTCGAACTCCACGTCCGCAATCGCGGTCGTGGCCTTGTCCGCCTGCAGGATTCCGACGTTGCCGCTGTCCAGAGCAACCAGTGCCTGCAACGACTGGGTCGTACCGCGCAGTGAGGCGGGGATGGTGAGGGTGTCGGCGGAGATCAGGTTCACACGCTGGCTGCGGTCGCTGCTGGTGAACACACCCGTGTCGAAGGTGATGCCCTGGCCCTGGACGGTGCCGAGCTTGAACGCGGCATTCCCCCACACGCTGCCGAACATCACCTGCACGGCGGAGACAGTGAACACGATGCGGGTGCGGACCGCCCACACAGGCACTGCGATGTTCCAGCGGGCGGCCTGGGGCCACGCCACGTAGGTGCCGTTCTTGTTGCCCACCCAGGTCTGGTCCCCGGTCGGGGAGGCGGTGTAGATCTGCCGATCCCGGCGCGGGTTGGCAATGCCCCGCAGGTCGGTGATCATCGCGGCGGTGATCGTGGCGGTATTCGCCGGGATCGCTATCCGGGCCAGCGGGATCGCGGTCATCCCCGCCGGCGGCTGCGTCGCGGTGCTGCTGACGTTGGAGACGACGTAGAAGTAACCGATGTCGTCCTTGGCCGGGTCGCGGCTGCCTTCGTACTCGGGATCCAACACCCGCAGCACGACCATGTCGGTGCGCCCCTGCGCCCCGGTCGGGGCGATGTTCACCGTCGCCGAGCCCACGTTGTACTGGGTGTAGGAGCCCTGGCCCCATGCGGCGCCCCGTACCACGCCGGAGCCGTCGGCGACCTGCACGCCCGCGCCGGGCGTCGTCATCGGGGAGACCTTCAGGTCGTTGTACTCGGTCACGCCCTGCGATCCGCGCGACAGGTCACGGATCATCATGCGCATGGTGCGGGCGGGATGGGTGCCGCCGTTGACCATCATGGGCGGCTGGATCAGCGTCATCTCAGTGTCCTCACAGGGCCTTGTAGGCGTCGCGCCACGACAGGGTCAGGCGGCAGGTGTTCGTGTAGTCGGTGGCCGTCCACCGGATCTCGCTTCGCTTCGTCGGGATCTGGAACAGGTCGAGGCGGGATCCGGCGGTCAGTGCCGGCGCCGCGTTACCGGACCCGTTGCGCAGCACCCAGCGGGTACCGGGCCGGGTCTCGATCTCGATCCACTCCCCGACGGCCAAAGTGGTGTTCAGCTGCAGGTAGCGGCCGGTCTCCACCACCCACACCTTCGGATTGGTGACCGGGCCGTCGATGCGCACAGTCGGCCAGGCGGCCTTGTTGCCGCTGTTGAGCACCCAGCCAGGCCGCTGCGAAGGGCTGGACACCCCGGTCGTGATCGGCGCGACCACCGGCGCTTTGAACCCCTGGGAGTCGTCCGAGATGTCCAGCGGCAGCACCAGAGCCTGCGACTCATCCGCGTGCCAGCACGGGTCCATCGCCGCGAACTCCAACGCCAACGGAATCCACCCGTAGACGGCCTGCGACATGGATGCGGGCTCCGCCCGCCGCCACCTGCCGTACACGCGCTTGACCGGCCGGCCGGGCATCTTGGCGCGCAGCACGGCCAAGGCGCCCGCCGTCTTGCGGATGCTGTCGGCCCCGGTTGCCTCCTCCAGCTGGGCAAGCAGGTCGAGGGCCGCGGCCGGATTGTCGGGGGTGCGGATACCCGCCTCGATGGACAGCGTCCGCGTCCCGAACAGGTCCACACCCGGAAAGCCGCCGTCGTCGGTGGGGTTGTCGACGTCGGCGGTGCGCTGGCCGGGGGCGCCCATCCCGTTGATGTCGCCGACCGGCACCAGCGTGCCCGTCCCGATCACCATGCCGCCGACGTCGAACTGCCAGTCGCCAAGAGCGGTCGTCACAGCTTGCCTCCTCGCTGCGCGGCACGAAGTCGCCGCATCACCTCAGCGCCGATCTCCTGCGCCGCACCGCGCCCGCCGCCACCGGCCGTGACGGTCACAGGCATCTGGCCGATCAGCGGCCCGCCCTTCTCCTTCACGACGACGACCTGCACGCCGCCGGACGGCTTGGCGTCCACACGCATCGGCCCCGTCACCCCCTGGGCGGTGAGGGTGTAGCCAAAGCGTTGGGCGACGTCCTCGAGTACCGCCGTCGCGGACGGCCGCTTGGACTGCCCGAGCGGGATGTACGCCTCGCCGCCCGTGCTGGGCTCCGCAAACCGCACCAGGCCGTTGCTCGTCGCATACAGGCCGGGCGTCAGGACGCCGCCCTGCGCGTAGGACAGGCCCTTGTTGGCCCGCCCGAGGTCGGCGAGGAACTGCGTAGCCCGCTTCCCGAGAGCCTTCTTCAACTCGGACAGGCCCGTGTTGGCGACGTCGATGATGCGGTCCTCGCCGAGCTCCGTGGAGTCGGCGACCTTGTGGATGCCCGTCTTGCTGCTCTTGATCGCCGAGATGATCGTCAGCAGGTCCGCCAGGTCCTGATCGGACAGCGTCGCCGACGCCGCCTTCGACGCCGTGTTGGCCTTCGACGCGGACTTCTTGCTCTTCACGGCCTGCGCGGCCAGGTCCTGCGCGGCCTGGTCGCCCTGCTCCGCCAGCCGCGCAGCCAGGTCCCCGTATCCCTGGGCTGCCAGCTTCATCAGGTTCTGCTGGAACACCGACGTCTGCTTGGCCGCGCCGCCGAGCTGGCTGGTGTACTCCGACAGCGACGCCTTCGCGCTCGCGGCCAGCTTCTCCAGGTCCTTGGCCATGGCCCGCACGTACTTCGAGCTGCCCGTGGCCATCTTGTGCGTCAGGTCGATGCCGTCCGTGCCCATTGCCTCCAGCGCATCGGCGACGTCCTGACCGGCACGGTGGGCCACCGTCGCCAGGTCCTTGCGCCACCGCCGCGCCTCCTGCACGGACATGTGAAGGTTCTTTTTGAACTTCGCCAAGTCCAGGGCGGTGCCCTTCTTGTTCATGGAGTCCGACGCGATCGACGACAGGGAGAACAGGCCGCCCAGGCCACCGGCCGGCTGGTACGTCCACCCGGACATGCCGCCCTCGGCGTGGAAGTCGACGCTCGCACCGAACCGGTGCGCGACCTCGGTAAGGATCTGCTTGGACCGGGTCCGCTTGGACGTGGCGAGAGGGATGTACGCCTCCCCCGACGTCTCCGGCTCGGCCCACACCCGCCACGCCCCCGCCGGGGCGATCTGCGCCACGTGGGACTCGCGCATGCCGCCGCCGGCGTAGAACGACAGCAGCGACCCGTCGGCCTGCGTCTGGGGCTTGTTCGCCCAGGGCACGCCCGAGCCGGGCGCGACGCGCGGGATCACCGTTACCGACACCGGCGACGGCGGATTCACACTGACGGAGATCGTCTTCGTGCCGGGGATCTGCCGCACGCTCGCACCGATCGCATCCAACTGCGACTGCACGGCCCCCATGTCGCCGGACAGCAGCGCCGACGTCAGAGCCATTGCGGCCTCGTTGCCCTTGGCCTTGGCGACCTGCTGGATCAACTGCAGCATGCCCGTCCACTCGGTGAGGGACTGCTCGCCCGCGGTCTTGAACGCGCCGACAACGCCCTGCAGGTCCGCCTCACTGATCGGCAGGTCCGCACCCCAGATCGCCTGCAGCTGGCCCATGGCGCGCTTCACGTCACCGGACAGAAGGGCCTGCTGCAGGGCGTTCGCCGCGTCCGCGCCCTTGGCCTGCGCGACCTTCGCCAGCAGGCCCATGCCACGCTGCATCTGTACCTTTGCGGCCGCGCTGCCCTTCTTCACTGCCCGGGTCATGTCGGTGACGGCCATCTCCTGCAGGACCTTCCCGAACTTGCCCGCATCGTTGGTCTCTGCGGCGTCGGCGAACCTCTGCGCGATCTTCTTGCCGTAGCGGCCCGCGATCGCGGGCAGTTGATCCAGGCCCGCGCGGAACGCTTCCGACGACCGGGACGACGACTCGGAGATGATGCCCTCCAGCTCGTCGGCAACCTTCGTCTTGCCCTTGGACAGCTGCTTGACCAGCTCGTCCAGGATCGGGGCGGAGCTCACCCCGAGCTTGGCGAAATGATCGGTCAGCCCCGTGTACCCGGACATGGCGAGCGCCGACAGGTTCTTCTGGAAGTCGCGCTGCGACTTCAGCTGCTTCTGCAGCTGGTCCATGTAGTCCTTGAGCGTCGCCTTCGCGTTCTTGTTGGACTTGGCGACCTTGTCCTGTGCTGCGGACCACGCCTTGGCCGGGTCGACGATGCCGCCCAGGGCCTGCGCCATGGCCTTCATCTCGTCGGTGTACTTCGGCAGCCCGTCCTGGCCGGGCTGCACCAACTGTTCCAGGGACCACACCTTCGACGCGTTGACCCTGGCCTGGCGGACCTTGGCGTTGACGATGTCCATGTTGGCGGCGAGCTCGGCCTGCTTCTTCACCGCGTTCGACCAGATGTCGTGTTGCGTATCGATGACGCCCATCGCTGCTTTGCCCTCGCGTGTCAGCACCGTGCTGACCTGCTCGGACTGGGGGTCCACCAGGGTGAGCGAGTTGTCGTTCCACAGCTTGGCCTTGAGGTCCGCGAGCTTCTGGCCGCCGCTCGTGATGGCGTCCAGAGCGTCGGTCATGTCGATGCCGACCTTCTTGAGCTTGGCAGCATCATCGGACTTGGTCAGCGACTCGGTCAGGGCGCGCAGGCCCGCACCCTCGTCGCCCTGCTCGTGCTCCGCCCGCAGGGCCTCCACCAGGTCGTCGGTGGCCATCTTGGCCTTCTGCTTCGACGCCGAGTACGCCGAGTACGCGATGACGCCGATCGCGAGGAGCGCCGTGAGGCCCGACACGGCCAGGCCCGCACCCTTCAGGACCGCCGGCATGGCCGACTGGCCCGCCTGTGCGGCGGCCAGCGCAATGCGGAACTCGCGCCACTGAGTGGTCAGTTTGGTGACCGCGACAAGGGCCAGCATGCCCCCGGCAGTCACCGCGAGCAGCCCCGCACCGATCTCCTTGAGCGGGCCGGGAGCGTCCGCGAGAGCCCCGGCGAACACCGACACGGCTTCGCCGACGGCCTGCAGGGCCGGCAGCAGTGCCCGGCCCAGGTCCATGCCCAGCGCCTTGCTGCGGTTGACGAACATCTGCCACTGCCCGGCCGTGGTGTCCATCTGCATCTGGAACGCCCGCTGGGTGGCCCCGGCGCGCTCCACCTCGTTGGCGATGCCCGCGTACGTGTCGGCGTAGTTCTTGCCGTCGTTGGCGGCCAGCGCCAGGACCGCGCGGGTGGCCCGCACGTCGACGAACAGTTTGGTCATGGCCTCGGACGAGCCGCCCGTGGCCTTCGCCAGCTTGTTGACAACCACGTACAGGCCGTCCTGCTGCACTGCGGAGGCCGCCGAGTCGTACCCGAGCGCCCGCATCGCGTTACTCAGGTCGCGGGTGGGCGCCATCATCCGCGTCATCATCCCGTTCAGCGCGGTCGCGGCCTCCGCCGCGGGGATACCGGTGAGGGTGATCGCGGCGTACGCCGCCGACAGGTCGTCGAACTCGACGCCCGCGGCGGCCGCCATCGGCACCACGTCGCCAAGGTTCTGTGCCAGCTCCTCGAAGGAGATGACGCCCTTGTTGACGGTCTGGAACATGATGTCCATGACGTTGCTGGCGTCACCCGCCGTGAGCCCGTACGCCTTCAGCACACCCAGCAGGGCCCGCGAGGACGCCTCGGTGGTCGTCAGGCCCGCGCTGGCGCCCTTCGCTGCCACTCCGAGGATCGTCATGGCGTCGGCGCCGTCGAAGCCCGTAGAGACGATCTCGTACAGGCCTTCGGCGAGCTGGTTCGACGACTGCGTCAGGTCCTTCGACAGGTCGACGATCTGGTCGGTGAACGACCCGACCGTCGCCTGGTTGATCTGCTCGGAGATCGTCATGACGTTGGCCATGCGCTTCTCCAGCGCGATGGCCTGCGCGACACCGGCGCCGAGGACCGCCGTCAGCACCAGACCGGTCTTCAGGTAGCCGTTGACGCGGGCCTGTGTGGCGGCCCGGGCCTCGGCATCCGCAGCGGTCTGCGCCTGGCGTACGGCGGCCGCGTTCGCCGCCGCACGCTGCGCCGCTGCCGCCTCTGCCTCCGATCGTGCGGCAACCGCCGTCAGGGCGGTGGCGTCGGCGGCCTGCCGCGCCTGCAACGTCCGGGTAGACAGGGCCGCACCACGAGCGGCCGCAGCCTGCGCGGCAGCGGCCCGCCCCTCCTGCAACGTCTGCGTCTGCGCGGCCTGCGTGGCCGCCCGGGCGGCGGCAGCCGCCGTGGCCTGTGCCGCGGCCGCACCCCGGCCCGTGGTGGCCTGGGCCCGGGCGGCCATGGTCTGGGCGAGGGCCTGGGCGCGCAGTGCACGCTCCCCAGCCATCACCGCTGCCGCCCGCTCGGTCTCCGCCCGCGCGGCCAGGTTCGCCGCGAGGACCTGCGCCCGGCCGTTGCGTTCGGCTGCCGTAGCGGCGGCCGTCTGTGCGGCCTGGCTGCGTTGCACGGCGGCGGTGACACGGGTCTGTCCGAGGACCGCGTCGACGGACGCGGACGCCTGCAGGCGGGCCAGGCGTTGCGTCGCCGTCGAGGTTTCCATCAGGCTGCGGTTGACCTGCTGCAGCTGCCCGTCGAACTGCCGCAGCTGCCCGGCACCGGACCGCAGACCGTTGGTCAGTCCGGCTGTCGTCGCCTGCAGGTTGACGTACAGGTTGTAGGCACTGGCGCCCACCTACTGCTCCTGTCTGGGCTTGAGCCCGATCTTGACCCCGCGCCCATCCGGTCCGTCCGGTACCTGCTCCCGCTCCATCTCCAGCAGCTCGCACCCCGGACAGGTGCTCGAATCGGCCACGTACGCGAACCGGTCCCCGCCCAGATCCGGCCGCCACTCGTCCGACCTCGTGCCGCAGCCGGTACACACCGCGCGGCTGTACGCCAGCCACGCCAGGGCTTTCGCCCGGTCCAGCGCCGACCAGCGGCCGTCACCGGCCCCCGTGAACTGGCTGTGAGGAATGCCGTACGTGTGGCACAGCTCCATCTCCGCCCGGAAAGCCGGGTCAGAGGTCAGCCTTTTCCCAGGTCCGCCCGGAGCGTCTGGTTGATGACGAGAGCGGTCGTGAACAGGGCCTTCGCCTCGGCGTCCGCCCAGGTGTCCAGGAGCTCCTGCGCGTCGGCCGCACTCATGCCCTCGACCTCCGTCCCGTCCACGTCACGCTCGACGTGGCAGGCGGAGATCAGCGCCGCGGGGAAGGTGTCGACGTTGTACTCCATGCCCTGGTCGGCCTGCGCCTCACTGGGGGCGTGGTCGCGCAGCAGCTGCTCCCACACCGGCCGGGGCAGCGCCCGGAAGGTCAGGGCCAACGTGGCGTCCGCGAGGGCGTCCTGTGCCCGGACCAGGCCGGCGTCAGCCGCAAGGACCTGCGGGTTCGACGCCACCCAGGCGTCGCGCTGCTCCTCACGGATGCCCTGCTCGGTGCATTCGACCAGCGCCTCAGAGCGGGCCTTGGCCAGGGCCAGGGCCGCCTCGGTGACGGCGGTCTTGGCGTCCTGGTCGTCACAGATCGACAGGGTGCGCTCAGGCAGCTTCCGGGCCCGCAGGCGGGCCATCTTCGCCGACCAGTGGGCGTCCTTCGCGACGGCGTCCGCCGGCGGCTCAACAGTGGTGTTCGTGGTCATGCGGGATCCCCCCTGGATCAGGTAGTGGCCGGGACGGCGGCGTCGAGCGTCGGCTTGTCGGACACCGCGAAGGTCACGGTGAACTTGGCCGGGTCCGATCCGGCGGAGTAGGCCGGTGCGCGCGAGGCGACACGGACGGGGAAGATGTCCATGGACTTCGACGCCGGGACGTCGCCCTTGCGCAGGATGACGACGAAGCCTTCCTCGCCCTTGCTGAGCAGGGTCTCGATGGTGTCGCCGGCCTTGTCCTCGTAGAAGGTCAGGGTCGACGCGTCGGCCTTGTCCTCACCGGGGATCGACGTGGTCAGCGTCGAGCCCAGGTCGGGGGTGTCGATCGGGCTGTTGCCGAGCGACCAGCCCGCGATGTCGGAGATCGCGCCGGACAGGTCCGTGCCGGTGGTGATCTCCTGGCGGGTCGGGATGTTCGTCGCCGCGGTGATGTCCGACAGGAAGTGGATCTTCGTGACGCCACGGCGCATGAACCGCTGCTGGGTGGTACCCAAGGGGGGTGCTCACTCTCCGGGGACCCCGGCCTCCGGCGATACGAAGGCCCGTCCCCAACAGGTCGCAGGACTGCGAACCAGGGGTGCGGCCCGTACCGGTATGGCCGGGCGTCCGCGCGGGGGCCTCCGCGGTGAGGTGCGATCAAACGTCAGCTGTTCGGTGTTGAAACCGTCAGGACGAATCGCTGCACGTAAGTGTAGGTGGAGCTCACGACACCGGTCCCTTCCTCCCGGTCGAGCTCCCGGCCGATCACGGTCGCCCCGGTCACGGTGATCGCGTTGAGGTACTGGCCGCTGCCCGGCACCCGGGCCAAAAACGCCTGCCGGGCCTTGTCGGCCTGCAAGGACGCCTGCTCGGCGGTCTGCCCCACCGACGACACCTGCAGAAGCACCCGGGCATCGGCGTCGCTGTCCCCGAAGACCGGGCCCAGGCCGGCGACTTGCCCCAGCTCGTACAACACGCAGTACGGGATCGTGTTGCCCGTCGGCACCGACGCCGTCGTGGGCGCCGTCCCGTACCCGCAGGAGCGGCCTGTCGCCGTCTGCAGCATGGTCTGTACTGCGAGCGCCACTTGGCGCCCCGACACACTCATCTAGTCCTCCTCGTCGTTGTTCGTCATCCGGTCTGCGGTGACAGCGGCTTGAATGTCCGCGATAGCGAAGGTGTGCAGCCCGAGTTCGGACCACACGGGCATGTCGGATGGGCTCGATGCTCGAAGCAGTCCCAGGCCGCCAGTCTCCTCATCGATGAGCTCGACGACGAACACCAGCCGCGACACGATGCCGTAGCCGTGGGCCGCCATGACGTCGGCGACGGCCCGATGCAGGTCCTCCGACGGGGTGCTCACGCCGGGTTCCCGTCGGCGATCCGGCCGATGGCTGCCGTGAACAGGGGGCTGACCGTTTCAACGGCGGGGCCGACGTGGGCGTACGGGGGCTGGTCGTAGACGCGGCCGAGGCTGTCGGGGCCGACGTACCCGAACTCCAGGCGCCTGCCCTGTGGTTTGGCGGTGCCGACGGTCGCCGTCACCGCTTCGCCGGTGACGTGCACCTCGTGCGTCCAGGAGCGCCTGTAGTCGCCAGTCGGCGCGTTCGGTCCGGGCCTGCCCGAGGCGTTGGCCTTGATCTGCGTCTCCAGCAGCATCGCGTAGTGCTGTACGACGGACACCGCAGACGGCAGCATCCGTGCGGCGCGGGCCTGCAGTTGGGCGGCGATCTCGTCCGCGTTACTGAAGGCGCCGGGGCGCGGGGGGCCGAGGGCAGCCACTATCCGGTCACCTCCGGCTGCCACCGTCCGGACGCCCAGTCCTGCAGCAGCCGCAGCATGGCCCGGGTCATCTCGTGCGGCCCGCCGTCCATCAGGTCGTGCCGGGCCAAGGCGTTGCGCTCCAGCTCGCCCGCGTCGATCGCCGACAGGAACGCCGCGGCGGCCGGTCCCGGGTCCGGGGAGACACCGACGGCGACGCGGGCCAAACCGTCGAACTCGTCCTTCACCAGGGGCGACAGGAACAGCAGCAGCTCCGCCGGCTGGCCCGCACGCTGGCGAAGGTCGTACCCGGAGATTTGGGAGGAGATGTCGCGGCCGTCGAGTGCCACGGTTCCGGTGGTGTGTTCGGCGGTAATCCGCACCCAGTGCGCCTGATCATCCATGCCGTTCAGCCTACGAAGGGGCGCGGACAGCACTGCGGCCTCACGCAGGGGGTGCGCGAGGCCGCCAAGAGGCCGTGGGTCAGATGGCGCTGGACGCGGTGGTGATGCGTTCCATCAGCCTGGTGGAGCGGCAGATCTCCACCGTGGACGCCTCGGTGACGTCGTCGGCGAGCCAGATGCGGCCGGCCAGGCCGCCCGTCTCGGTGACGATCTCCACCAGGTCGCCGAGCAGCGCAACTGGCGCCGACACGGGCGTCACCAGCCGGTACCAGGCGGAGCCCTCGGACAGCCAGTCCTGGCCGAGGACCTGACCGAAGACGATCTGCCCGTGCGTGGACAGCACCGCACCCGGCCCGTCGTACACCACGGTGGTCGGGGTCTGGCCGGGCTCCCCGGTCACCGGGTCCAGGACGGGCTGGCCGGCTGTGCGGGAGATCCGCACCGTGTCGGTCAGCTGCGCCTCCAGGTCGGCCCTGGCCTGCGAAAGATCCACTGGCACCGGCTCACGCCCCGGTCGTCTGGGTGGACTCGTCCAGCCACGTGGTGCGGACGACGGCGAGCGAGTTGGCATCGGAGATGTCCAGGACCCGCCACACCCTGTTCATCAGGCCCGGGTCTTGCGTGGCGACGGTAACGCGCACGTGGTCCTCCCGCGACGCGAGCGGTACGTCCAGCGGCGTCAGCAGCCGGTACCGGTTACGGGTGTCATCGGCGTACGCCTGTCCTTCCAGGGACAGGACCAGGCCGGGCCCGCCGGACGCGAAGATCGCACCGGAACCGGCGTAGATGATCTTGTCCGGGCCGGGGTGGTACTCGCCGGAGTCCGGGTCAAGGACCGGCTCCCCGGGGCGGAAGATCTCGACAGTGTCCACGAGGATGCGCGTCTCGACGATGGGGGCGACGGCAGCAAGCGAAAGCCCCTCAGAGGGCGGAGGAGTGCTCATACGTTCGAGCGTAGGACTGCGTTCGGACAACTCCCCTGGTGACGTGCCTGCTTCGCCCCTCACAGGAAGGCGGGGGGCCTGTCCTCGAAGTAGGCCGAGCCCGGGATGACGCCGCGCGTCCACTGCTGCAGCGTGTCGGCCTCTCCGTCCTTGCGGTCAAGGCTGCGGCGGATGACATGGAGGGTGACCACCTGCCGCTCCGTGGCCGAGTCGAAGTGCTCTCCCCGCGCGGCCCGGTAGACGCCGTATCCCTTGGCGTCGGCCGACATGCGTCCGGCCCGGCCGAAGGCCATCGCGGGGGCAAGATCCTCGAAGAACACCCACAGCTGCGGCAGCCTCGGCCCGCACAGACCCACCGCGTAGCCCTGCACGATCTGGTGCCCGTCGCTGTCGCGCGCCGACGGGAGAGTCCTGACCGCGTGGACGTGGTCGTAGTTCGGCTGGGGCTGAGGCTCGGACGGCCACGGCTCCCACTGGCAGTCGGGGCACTCAGCCGCGCCGGGGCTGGTCTGCGTTCCATTCATGGGTACAGCATCCCCGACGCGCTGGCAGCGCGGGGCGCAAACGGCACCGCCTCCCGGAGGGGGTGCCGGAAGGCGGGGCCGTAACAGGGGCCGATCAGTTCATGCCGGGACACTACTGGCGAGAGTCAAGCCGCGTCCCATTGATGAGCGCGGCCGCCTCGCCACTCGACCATCTGCGGGTCGTCGATCAAGTCCTCTGCATCCGGGAGCCCGGCCCGGCGCAAGAACTCCACCAGGTCCCGGTCATCGTGGGCAAGCCCGAGTATCTGCCTGTACGCGGCAACCTGCCGCCCCCCGGTCGGAGAAGGCTGGTGCACGACAATCGGAGCAGCGACCATGCCTCCAGAGTGCAGCGGTGTGCTGCTCACAGCACACCGAGCGCGGTGTCCGAACCCTCTCATCGCCTGGCCGGTAGGCTCGCTGGCCATGTCCATACCGAGACCCGCATGGATCACCCCGCGCAGTGTGAGAGCCGTCGCCGTCATGGCTGCCGTATTCGCATCCGGCTGGTACCTGGGGCAACCCGTCCTGCCCTCACACTGCGAGGCGCCGGTGAAGACCGTGCGCTACAGCGACCACCTGGCAGCCGACACGCTCCGAGGCTGCGACGACAAGCCGCGCCTCCTGGCCTGGCTCACAGGAAACCTCCGCTGAGAGCAGGACGGATCGCGGTGGTGGCGGCTTTCGGGCCCACCTTGGCAAGGAGCCCCGCCTCCCGGACGGGGGTGCCGGGAGGCGGGGCAGTAGCAGGGGCCGGTCAGACCTCGAAGTAGGCGACGATGACCACGGCGCCCAGAACGGTGACATGGTAGATCACGCGGGTGGTGCCTTCGGTGTACTCCCGCAGCGGCACCTGGCCCTCGCCGGTGGGCCGCTCGGCACCGATCGACGGGTCCAGCGAGATCGTGACGATCGCCCGGTCCAAGCGCACCAGGTCCGACACCGACAGCTTCGTCAGGCCGGGCTCACACTCCGGGGTGAACGCCACCTTGGCGCGTCTGCCGGGCGTGTGCCTAGGCGACACGGGCATCGCCGCCGTTCCCGGTCACGTCGATGCCGTGAGCCGCGAACAGCTCCACCCTGGTGGTCTCCCAGTCACGGGACAGGTCGATGCCGTTCTCGGCGAACCCGCGCAGCGACTCGGCCAGCATCGTCTCGCCGGCCGTCTCGGCCTCGTCCGCCTGCCGCAGCACGGCGGGCCTTTCGTGCTCCTCGAACACCAGCCGCATGGCTATCCCTTTCATTGCCGCGTCTCTCTTCGTAAGGTACGCCCGCAATGGTCGGGGGCGTAGCGATTCAGTCCAGGCCCGACCAGTAGCTGCACCACTGATCCGCCATGCGGGCCATGTGCAGCTTCCACGGTTCGGGGTCGTGCTCGGTGATGCTCTTCCACAGGCGCGCGTTGGCGGCCGAGAACGACGCCACCTCCGTACGGCCGGCGCCCTGCCAGGCGGGCAGGACCCTGCACACCGCGTCGGCCTGCGCCGCGGTGTGCCCGGCTTCCATCAGCCGCAGGATCAGCACCACCGGATCGACCCACGCCGGGCCGACCGTTGGCCACGCCCAGTCGATCAGCCAGTCCCGCGTCTCGCCGAGCAGGACGTTGTGCGACGCGAAGTCGGTGTGCAGCAGAGTCCGGCCGCCACGCCAGCGTTCGGCCGCGCCGGGGTCGGCGTGCGCCGCCCAGCGTTGCTCGACGGTGCGGACCACCGACGCCGGCGGGGTGTCCACCTGCGCCAGCTCGCCCGCCAGCCGCAGGACGCGCGGCAGGTCGGGCGAGCTCGGCGCGTAGTCGGCGTGACGGCCGCTGACGTACTCGAACCCGAGGAGGTCCCACCCCCCGTCCTGGACTCGCCACAGGATCGTGGGAGCCAGGCGGGGGGCGACGTACGGGTTGATCGCGGCCTCGCGCTGCTGCGAGGGGTGCTGAGGGTGATCGGACGGCATGCCCTTGACGAACAGAAGCTGTTCGGCGGTGAACACGCACGCGGCGATCTGGGAGTTCTTGCCGCCGGAGACGGTCTCGGCCTTGAGGACCGGCCCGGTATGGGCTTCCACAGCGTGGTGGACGTGCTCGGGCAGGTGCTCCCAGTCGATGCGCGACATGGACATGTGTGGCGCCGTTCCTATCGGACGAAGCGGGCGGGGCCGCCCCGGTCGGAAACTACCACCGGGGCGGCCGCGCAGACTCCTAGTACGGGTTGTCGTCGCTGGCGCTGCAGTTGCACATCGTGGCCTCCAGGAACCCGTCCAGGTCGCCCACGATGATCACCTCCTCGTCGCCGACGGTGCCGGGGAGCTCGGCCCCCAGCGGCGGGCGGCTGTCCGCGTCCGCGTCCGTCTTCGGCTCGGGCGGCCGCTTGCCGATCTCAACCATCACGGTCGTCATGCGTGGTTCCTCTCTTCGTGCTGGCAGTAACTGACGAGTGGCGCCTTGGCCTCCTGGTACAGCTTGGCCAAGGGCCTGCAGGTCCGGCAGGTGCCGGACAGTGCGCAGCCGGAGCAGCCTCCGGTGCGCAACATCAGGGAGTCCGCGATGCCACGGAGGCGGCGCAGACCCTCCACGCCTTCGGTCATGAGGTCGATCTGCGGATCACGGCCGATCTTGCAGATCGACGCCTGGCCGAATGGGTCGGCGTGGAAGAAGGTGTGGCCCGCGTTGCAGCCCTTGAAGACCCTGCGGGCGCTCTCGTACCGGATCGACTGGGTGGCCAGCACAGAGCCGTCGCCGCCGATGGTCGGCGACATGTTGCCGTAGACGTTGTGTGGCCCGTACTTCTCGGCCAGCGCCTCCATCTCGGCAACCTCGTGCTGGTTGTCCTTGGCCACCACCACGTTCATCCGCATGGGCAGCCCGGCCTCGCGGGCAGCGTCCAGGCCGCGCACGAACCGCTTGAAGCTGCCGCGGCGGCGGGTGATGCCGTCGTAGGTCGCCTCGGTGGCCCCGTACACGCTGATCGTGAGCCGGTACGGGGGACGTCCCCGGAACAGGTCCTGGATCATCTCGGAGTGCAGGCGGGACCCGTTGGTGGAGACCTGCATCATCATGCCGAGGTCGTAGGCGTAGGCGTACACCTGCGGGAACCGCCGATCGATCAGCGCCTCTCCGCCGGTGATCTGCAGGTACACCACGCCGGCGTCGGCCATGATGCCGAGGAGCTGCTTCTGCTGCTCCCAGCTCATGCCCTCGAACCGCTTCTCGCCGAGGTAGCAGAACTCGCAGTCGTAGTTGCAGCCGAGGTTGATCTCGTAGGACGCGCGGACGTACCCGTGGGGCGACGGCTTGCGGACCAGGATCGACTGGCCGACCTTGCTGCCGGTCAGGTCCAGGCCCCACGCCTGCCGGACCGCGTCTGCGGTCCACTGCGGGACCGGGGTGTCCGGGTGGGCGTCGGCCAGCTCCTTGAAGCGGGCGGCGCCCAGGCGCAGCCCGTTGTGCTGGCCGGGGCGCAGTAACAGGTGCCCGTCCATGAACGGGCTGGCGATCAGATCGTGCTGCATGTCCCCTCCTTTGCCGGTGTCCCCGCCCGGCCGCAACGGGGAGGCGATGCGGCCGGGCGGGTGCTGGAAGGAAGAGGGGCGATTCCCCTCCTCCTAAGCCTTATTTTAGCCGCATTCGGGGTGGGGTGCAAGATTTTTCCCGACAAAACCGCAGGTCAGAGCCCTGGTGGCCTTGGGGGTGCGGGGCGGTCGGCGGCCCTCTCACCGCTCAGGATCGTGCCGACCGGCACCGTGCTTGTCGGGTCCGACAGCTCAGCCACCGCAGCCTCCAGCCGCTGCGGATCCACCCCCAGGAACCGCGCGGCCGCCTCCGCGATCGCGTCCGCGAGACGCGCCCGCATCCGGGCCTCATGCCGGTTCAGCGCGATCTGCACCGCCGCCGCCTCCGCTCCCGCGATCAGCGTGCTGGTGACCCGCTGCCTCGGCTCCACGCCGAACGTCATCATCAGCACGAGCTGCCCGCGCTCCGGGTCGAAGACCACGCGGAACGGCAGCTGCTCCTCGGGGGCGACGGTCACGGTTCTCTCTCCCTTGCCTTTCGGACGGGCGGACTGCTGGGCACGGGCCCACGCTCAGATCAGGGCGTGAGCGAATGCAGGTCTGCGGCCAAGACGACAACCGGCGGAACGATCAGGGACGTTGCTGCGATGAACAGGGCGGCGGAGTGTCGCCGGGCGGTGGCAGCGAGCCCTACCACTCGGTTGATTAAGTGCATGGCGGAGTTCCCGGGGTCAGGCCCACGCGGGGGCTGCAGGTGGAACCGGCCCGGCAGCGCGTACGGGGGGCACGCCACCGGGCCGGGGCTTCACGGGGCGGACGGCCGGCGGATGGTCGCCCACACGGTCTTGCCGCCGGGCTTCCGCAGCCGCACCCCGAAGTCGGAGGCGGCCGCGCGAACGAGGAACAGCCCCCGGCCGCTCTCCGCGTGGCGCGACGCGACCGTCGGCCGCGGCGGGTTGCGGCTCGGGTCGGACACCTCCAACAGCAGCTCCGCACCGTCATCAGTGACATGCAGGTGCACCAGGTGCCGGGCGTCGCAGTGCCGGATGGCGTTGGTGACCAGCTCACTGGTGATCAGGACGGCGGTGTCCACCGCATCGTCGGGCACCAGCCAGCAGGCCAGGATGGAACGAACCTGCCGGCGGGCCTCACCCACCGCCTTCGGGAACGGCGTCAGCCACAGCTCCCACTGCTGGCCGGTCGTTGACTCGTCGCGCGTACTCGCCATCGAGGACACCGCTTCCCCTCCAAGGGGCAGTGCCCCGGTCGGGTTTTCCAAGAGGTCAGCGCCGACCTGACGTTGCGTCGGACACTGTGTGTAGGAAACCCGTCACCGAGCCGTCCCGCCATCTCCGATGCGGTCAGCGCATACAGATATGCACAGGACGCATACGCGGCGGGTACATCCGATGCGAACGTACGTAGCGTGGAGGGGAATGCATGAACTGGGCCGGGAACAAGCAAATCCGAGACGCGTCACGTGACGGCGACTATGGCCGCGTCATCAAGCAGGCCCGCAAAGCATTAGGTCTGACCCAACGCCAACTAGGAGAGGCATGCGGCCTGTCCCAGTCAGCCACGTCCCGCCTCGAAGACCGCGGCGTCGGCACCTACAACATGAGCCTCCTGGCGAGCGCAGCCAGCCACCTCGGCCTCCCCCCGAATCTGGTCGGCCTCGCCGACTACGACCGGAACGGGAACAGCACCGTGGAACGCCGCGAATTCCTCGCTGGCGTCGCCGCAGTCGCCGCGACGCCAACCCTCCCCACCCAACTCCAGACCCGCCCCGAATGGGACAGCGGCCAGGCAGCAGCCCTGCGCGTGGCCACCAGCGCCTTCCGCCGCCTGGACGCCACCGTCGGCTCACGCGACCTCGCCGAGACCGCACAGGCCCACCTACGGCTCATCCAGCGCGTCGCCTCCCAGGCCCCCGACGCCTCCCACCGGGCCCGCATGGCCGCCGTCGGCTCCGAAGCCGCATCGCTGGCCGGCTGGCTCGCCTGGGACATGGCCGACCACGGCTCGGCCCGCACCTGGTACGGCTCGGCCATCAAAGCCGCACGCACCGCCGGAGACCCGCTGCTGGCCGCCTACCAGACCGGCAGCCTCGCCCAGTTCGAGGTAGAGGCGGGCAACACCGCCGAAGGGCTGCGCCTGATCGCCCGCGCCCGCCGCCAGCTCGGCCCCGACCTGCCCGCCATCGCCGCCGCCTGGCTCGCCTCGATCGAGGCCGTCGCCCACGCCACCGCCGGCGACGACCGCGCCACCGAACGAGCCCTGCGCTCCTGCGAACAGCACACCACCCGCGTCCCCCGCGAGGACCCGCCGCCGTGGCCGTGGGTGTTCAGCTTCGACGAGCGGAAGGTCGCCTCCTGCCGCGTGGTGTGCGGGGCCCGCCTCGGCCGGTCCCGCTGGGTCCTGTCATCCGCGCAGGAGATCACCGCAGCCCTGTCCTCCGGCCACGAGAAGCAGCGGGCGCTGCTCACCCTCGACGTCGCCACCGGCCACCTCGCCTCCGGTCGCATCGACAGCGCCTTCGCCCTGGCGACGCGCGCCGTCAACGACGGGCTGCGGCTGCGGTCCGGCCGCGTCGTGGAGCGGGCCCGTGCCTTCCGCCGCTCCTATGCCACCGCCACGCCGCCCGGTATCGTGCGCGACTTCGACACCCTGCTCCACGACGTCTACCTATGAGGAGGATCCAGCCATGCGCCTGGGCATCACGGGCCACCGGGGTCTGTCACCGGAGGTCGAAGCCCAAGTCCGGGCCGAACTCGCCGAACTGGTCGCCGACTGCCAGCCGGAAGACCTGGTGGGGATCAGTTGCATCGCCGACGGCCCCGACGCCTGGTTCGCGCAGGCCGTCCTCGCGCACGGCGGCCGCCTCGAGGTAGTCATCCCCGCCGCCGAGTACCGCGAGAGCCTGCCCGACTGGCACCACCCCGTCTACGACGAGCTCACCGCCCGCGCCGCCGACGTCCACCACACCGGGATGCGCGAGTCCAACTCTCAGGCCCACCAGGCCGGCAGCGAGATCGTCGTGGGCCTGGCCGACCAGCTGATCGCCGTGTGGGACGGGAAACCGGCCCGCGGCTACGGCGGAACCGCCGACGTCGTCGCGTACGCCCGCCGCGTCGGCGTTCCCGTGCGCGTCATCTGGCCCGAAGGTGCCACGCGGGACTGAGTCAGCGAAGTGCGCCAGGCGGATACAGCTCCACCTGCTGGGCTACCGGGTCCCAGACCCATATCTCGCTCTGCAGCCACAGACGCGGTAGCTCGGTAATCTCCTCGCAGAAGGGGTCCGGACACCCCTGGCACAGCGTCCCTTCATTCATGTGCATCCAAAGGTCCGTGCCGACCGGGGACGGACGCCAGTCCCGGTCGCCGACGAGAACGGCCCTGAGGTTGTACAACTGCATGCCTGCAGTCCCGTCGGGGGCGGGCACCCGCCACTCCCGTTCGTGCATCCAGGTTGAGCCGGTGCCGGTTCGCACCGCCCAGTGCTCCAACCCGGCGACACGGAACTGGTCGTAGACCTCGTCCGGCACGTACGCAACTGCCCCGCCGCCGGCCTCCAGCAAGCCTTGTCGAGTGGCTACGATGCCCCACGGCTCAAACTGACGGTCGCCGATTAGGTGGGCGAGGTGGTTGGCAGGACTCTCGGAGAAACAGGCGCAGGCGCGTTCCACGCCGTACGGCGCGAAGGTACGCAGCAGCTCGCTATACAGGATCGAGTCCAGCCGCTGGCTGGCAGTCATCGCTCGGACGTCCGGTGTCGCGCCCGGTCCCGGCTCCCTACCTCTGCTGGTGAAGTGCACCAGCTCCTCACTCTGCGCGGGCCCAACCGCGCCCAGGAGAGATCTCTCGACCATCACCCCTCGCCTTCCCACCTACGTGAGAGCACTTATACCTCAGGCACATGGTCGGGCCGTGGCCCGAATGCCCTGCTGCACCGCGGGTGGGAGATCGGCCACGCCGCAGCCTCCTCGACCGTCCTGAGCGAGCCTGTGGCCTTGTCGGGGTCCTGGTGGCTGGTCCACCCGCAGCCGGCTCCGTCGAAGACCTGCATGTACTGCACGCGGGCCTCCCGCGCCCGGTTCAGGGTGCCCGAGTTGTAGGCCACTGCCGACTTGGTGAGGGTCGCCGACTCCGCCCACGCCTGCACCGGCACCCGTGCCCCGTTGCGGTAGACCACGTACTGCAGTTGGTGCTCGGCGGCCAGGCGGTCGGCGAGGGCCTTCGCGGCCTGCAACGCCGTGGTGTTCCCTGCCGCCAGCAGCGGCACCTCACGGCGTGCCGCCTCGCGCACCGCCCGGTAGAACGCGGCCGCCATGCGCTGCTCCTCCTGTGAGCGGCGCAGGAAGTCGGCGTACGAGTCGGACGCCAGCGACTGCAAGGCCTCGGCGTGGATCAGGGTCCACGTGAACCGGCCACCCAGGGCTTCGGCGGCCTGTTGCGCCCCCTGCTCGTACAGCAGCGGCAGCTGGCGGGTGACGAACGCGCGGGCCTCGGCGTCCACACGCTGCTGGAAGTCAGCGATGGCGGCCTGGAACTCCGCGAGGCGGGCAACCATGTGCGGGGCGCGGCCCGACTCCGACAGGGCGGCCAGGACGGCCGTCTGCTGGTCGGCGAGGCGCTGCCAGGCGTCCTGCAGGACAGCGGCAACCCGGGCCGCGACGGTCTTCGCGTCGCCGGGGACCAGTGGCGGAAACTCGTAGGCCACCGCTTACCGGTGCCAGCTGTGGGCGCGGCGCAGTGGCGCGACGACCAGTTCGGTGCCATCGGTGGTGTCGTCCGGGGCGGTGGCGGCCTCCACGGATGCGATCTGCCGTTCCAGGCCGGTGAGGTTGTTGCTCTGGTCGAGGGTCACGACGCCGTTGACGGTCAGCTGCAGCGGGTCGGCAAGCAGCCTGGCGCGGCGTTCGGACAGCACCTCCAGGGCGACGGCCTTCGCCGCACCGAGGCGGGTGTACCGGTCCTGCAGGTCGGCCGGGTCGGTGGCTTTGCCGAGCTGTGCTTGGAGCCAGGAGAGGACTGCGGGGTCCACGGGTGGTGTCCTTCCGGGTAGCAGGCCCGGCCCGGCACCCCGCAGCGGGTGCCGGGCTGGGCCTGGCTTTGGGTTACTGCTCTCCGGCGGCCTTGCGGGCCCGGGTCTTGGCGGCCGGCTTGGCCGGGGCCTCCGGCACCGGCACCGGTTCGACCTCGGGCTCCGGCTCCGACTCCGGCACCGGCTCGGGCTTGGGCTCGGCCTCCGGTCCAGGGTCGGTGGACGTCGGCGTCTCCGACTGGTCATCGACCGTCACCTCCTCCGGCGTCTCCCACGCGTCGGGGTTGGTGATGGCCTCGGCCACGTCCTCGTCCGGCTCCTCACCGGGCTGCAGGATCAGCAGTTCGTGCGTCGTGGGGTGCTCGATGTGCACCGCTGCTGCCAGTCGCCGCCCCATCACAGCACCTTCGCCACGATGTGGCAGTCCGGCGCGAAGAGGACGGGCATGGCCACGGCCGCACCCTTGGTCCACACCTGCGGCGGGTCGTCCTTCGTGCCCTTGGTGATGATCAGGCCCGGCGCGTCCTCGCGAACGATCTCCGGGTTGCTGCCACGAGACAGCACCAGGGACTCCGCCGTGGTGCCATACATGGTCTGGCCCCACTTGGTGCGGTCCGGCGGCACCATCACCCACCGGTCGTCAGGCAGCGGCCGCACCGTGGCACCGTCCACCCGAACCTGACCCTTGTACAGCTCGATCGGCGGCAGCCCGTAGTTGCCGCGCACCACGTTGACCTGCTGCGGCGTCAGCGACGCGGTCGGCGTGGTCGACGGGTTGACGCTGCCGTAGTACGCCGCCCGGTAGGCGTTGTTCTTCCCCAGGAAGGAAAAGGCGCGGCGGCTGGTGACAACCAGCTCCGGGAACGGGGCGCCGATGGAGTCGAGGTAGTCCAGCCACCCCAGCTCGTCCCTGATCGCATCCGCAGTCGGGTCGGACCACAGGACCGGCGCCGTCGGCATGTTCGCCGCCGGCACCTGGAAGTCGACGTCGGTCGTAAGGGCGTTCTCCGCCGCCAGGGAGAACTTGCCGTCGGTGAGGACATCACCGGCGGCCAGCTCCAGACGCGAGTTGACGGCCTCCACGTGCCGCTCGACGTCGTCGTACAGCAGCTCGATCAGGCGGTCCTGGTCGGCGCCGCGGGACGCCTCCTGCAGCAGGATCTCCATCTCGCCGACGAGCAGCTTCTGCCCCAGGGCGGGCAGCATGCCCTGCGTGCTGGTCGTCCACGCCTGGCGGTCGGCGAGGACCACGCTGGCGTCGTAGCTGCGGTACTTCGCGGCGTTGACGTAGCGGCCCTGGTTCTTGATCCGCCACATCACGTCGGAGACCTCCACCTTCGGGAAGATCTTCTGCGTGAGCAGGAAGTCAGCCGGGGTGGGAATGGTGCGGGCGAACGTGGTCAGGTCCTGGACGGTGATGCCCTTGATGAGGTCCTGGATAGACATGGTTGCGGGCCTCCTTCCTTAAACGAAGCGGATCTGGCAGGTGGTGGACGGCACGACCGGGGCGACGACGACGGGGAGCTTCGACGTCTTCACCGATCCGTGCCACAGCAGCGCGGCCGGAACCTTCGTCTGGGTGGGGTTGAACAGGACCTCGGCGAACACGAACCCGGCGAGGTTCTGGCGGCCGTCGGCGGCACCGGTGGAGTACAGGCCGTAAAGGCCGCTGGCGGTGATCTTGCCGACGGGGATGCCGGACACGATCCGGCTGAACGGCACGCTGGTGTCGGTCGAGGCGAAGTAGTGGGTGCCCGCGGCAAGCGTGGACATGTCGAGGGTGATGGAGTCGGTCTGGTCGGTGCCGTGCAGCGACGCCAGCCAGGACCGGTCGGCGGTCAGGTTCTGGGTCGTGGTGACCGGCTGAACGGTCATGTGTCCTCCGTGGACGCGATCAGGCGGATGATCGTCCGCTCACCAGGTGGTGGCGTCGTCCACGGGAAGGGGCGTGGTCCCCACAGTCCGGCCTTGTCCCGCCGGTGGGAAGTTCAGGTGGTGGTGTAGCCGCGGCGGCGGGCCATCTCGGCGCCGGCCGCGCCCCGCTTCGGGACGTTGCCGCCGCGCTGCGGGGGCCCACCGGCAGGTGAACCACCGGGCGCTGCCGCCGGGGTGGGCGTTTTGCCGAACAGCTCCGGGCGGCGCGCCTTGAGTGCGGTGGCCGCGCCGGTGACGGCCTGCTCGTCGGCGTCGTCGTCGACGGTCAGGAGACGTTCGGCGTCGGCGAGGTCGGCACCGGTGGCGCCGAGCGCGACGAGGGCGGAACGGCGCACCGCGGCCTTCTCGCGGGCGACAGCAGCAGCCTCACGGGCGGCAGCGGCAGCGGCAGCGTCGTCCGCGGCCTTCTCCCGGCGCTGCACCTCCGTCAGCTGCGCGTCCTGCGCGTCCTGCTGGGCCTTGACGAACGCGGCCAGGTCGTCGGTCTTGGCGAACCCCAGCTGCTCCACGAGCTTGCGCACCGCAGCACGTTCGCCCTGCTGCTTCTCGCGGGCCAGCAGCCGCGTCAGCGTCTCCTGGTCCATCGGCTGCCCCATCTGGGCGGCAGGCTGGGCGGGGTCGGGGACCTGGTCGTTGGACGGGTCGGTGGGGTCCGCGCCCAGGAGCGGGTAGATCGGGCGGCCGTCGCGTCGGTGACCGATGGGGGTGTGCGGGTCGGGCAGCGGGCGGGCCATCACGGTGTCGTCCTCCAGCAGCAGCGCCCCCGCGCCGTGGATCAGTGTAGCCACAGCCGCAGCCACCCATCCCGTGTGCGGCTCGCAGATCACAGGGTTTGCTGCACCGGTCGGCCGCCGAGTCCGAAGAAGTCCGGTCCGGCCTTCATCAGACGCCTCTCTCCGAGAGATACCGCTCCTCTGAGTCGGGGGGCCGCCCTACGCCAACCGGTGTGCCGATGCCGTCCGTCAGGAGGCCGATACGCTGTGGGCCGCTCTTCCCCACCCTCACCCGCCCGCGCGGGTGTTGCCCTGGCCTGCAGCGGTCGCGTCGTCTCATGGCATGAGGATGAAACACAGATGTTGATAGCGGGCCGGTACTGGCTGCACGACCCGATCGGGCGGGGTGCGATGGGGGAGGTCTGGCGGGGATCCGACGAAACTCTCGGCAGACCGGTGGCCGTCAAGCTCCTGCTCGCCCAGGAATCCGACCCCACGGCCGCCTCCCGCTTCCGCCTGGAAGCGCAGACCGCCGGCCGCCTCAACCACCCCCACGTCGTCAGCGTGCTGGACTTCGGCGAGCAGGAGGGCCGCCTGTTCCTGGTGATGGAGCTGGTCGACGGCGACAGCCTCGCGGGCCTGCTGTCCGCCACCGCGCCCCCGCCCGCCGAGAGCGTCGCCCGCATCGCCGCCCAGGCCGCGGCCGGACTCGCCGCCGCCCATCAACAGAGCATCGTGCACCGCGACATCAAGCCCGCAAACCTGCTCCTGGACGCCGACGGCACCCTCAAGATCGGCGACTTCGGCATCGCGCGTTTCCTCGACGACCCGGCCGCCGCCCTCACCGCCACCGGGCAGATCATCGGCACCAGCCTCTACCTCGCCCCCGAACGCGCCCTGGGCAAGCCCGCAGTTCCCGCCTCCGACATGTACTCCCTGGGCTGCGTGCTCTACCAGCTCCTCACCGGACGCCCGCCGTTCCAGGCCGACACCGCCATCGCCATCCTCCACCAGCACCTTGACGCCACGCCCGTACCTCCCCGTGATCTTGGCATCGTGCTCCCGCCCGCCTTCGAAAACTACCTGCTTGGCCTCCTCACCAAGCAGCCCGAGGACCGGCCCACCGCCCAGCAGATGACCGACTGGTTCGCTGCCGGCGCCTGGCAGGGCCACCCCGAGCCACTGCCCTCCCCACTCCCGGCTCCGGTCGCCCGCTTCGTCCAGGGCTCTCCGCTCCCCGAACCCGGCCCCGCGACCACGTATGTACTCCCAGCCGCCACCGTGCCCGCGGGCGGGCGCGGCCGCCGGGAACGCCAGCAGTGGGCCGGCGAGGTCCGCCGCCTCGTCGGCCGTCGGCCCAGACTGCTGGGTACCCTCGCCGCCGCCCTGGTCTTCCTGGCCGCGATGCTGCTCGGCATGAACTTGTTCGCACCGGAGCGGAGCTCGGCGGACACCCCCCAGGCCGACCCGACGACCCGTACGACAAGCCCCGCCCCGGCGCCGCCACATTCCTCCCCGGAGCCGAGCACGGCCCCAGCCACATTCCCCACACCCGAGCCGCTTCCCTCCACCGACGAGGACCAGGACGAGGACGACTGAGCGAGTTGACGGTGCGACACCTGCGCTCTGCTCAACGAACGCGGCGTCCACGGACGCATCGCGCACACTTGGTCGGAACACCCCCGCGTCGGCGGGGAGGACGAGCGTGAGTTGTTTGTCGAGCCAGGCAAAGACCGGAACACCCCCGCGTCGGCGGGGAGGACGGGGCGAAGTGCCCCGCGATGCTCTTCGGCATCGGAACACCCCCGCGTCGGCGGGGAGGACCCGGATGGCCCGGTCACGGCGCCTCTTGTGGGCGGAACACCCCCGCGTCGGCAGGGAAGACGCAGCCAGGACGTCAGTGAGACGCGCAGCAGCCGGAACACCCCCGCGTCGGCGGGGAGGACGCGGGAACAGTGTGGCCGGGCAGCCCCAGCTCCGGAACACCCCCGCGTCGGCGGGGAGGACGAGGTGTCGGCGACGGCCTTGATGTTGAAGATCGGAACACCCCCGCGTCGGCGGGGAGGACCGGACCACCGCGGCGGCGATGATGTCGGACTTCGGAACACCCCCGCGTTGGCGGGGAGGACACCTGGCCGAGGTCCTCGTCGGCCGTCACCAACGGAACACCCCCCGTCGGCGGGGAGGACGGCCACCACTCAGTCCGGCCCGTCACCTCGTCCGGAACACCCCCGCGTCGGCGGGGAGGACTTGGCCGAGCCGCGCTTGCGTCCGGGTGCGTGCGGAACACCCCCGCTTCGGCGGGGAGGTCCGGCGCCCAGGCCGCCACCGCCCGCCTGTCTACGGAACACCCCCGCGTCGGCGGGGGAGGACCCACGTACCGGGGTACACCCATGCCTGTTGAGCGGAACACCCCCGCGTCGGCGGGAAAAACCTCATCCGCATCGGCCACCACGACCAGGACGCCGGAACACCCCCGCGTCGGCGGGGAGGACTGGGCGAACAGGATCACGGACCTGCCGGTCGACGGAACACCCCCGCGTCGGCGGGGAGGACATCACGGACGTGGAGCTGACGGTGCCGGACACCGGAACACCCCCCGCGTCGGCACGCCAGGCCACGTGGCGGGCGTCTGGTGCGATCACGGAACACCCCCGCGTCGGCGGGGAGGACCTCATCGGCTTTTCCTCGGCGCTCGGGACCGACGGAACACCCCCGCGTCGGCGGGGAGGACCGGCGTCCAGGCCGCTACCGCCCGCCTGCCTACGGAACACCCCCGCGTCGGCGGGGAGGGGGCAGGCGTTTCCGCTCGGCGTCGATCGCCTTCGCCGGAACACCCCCGCGTCGGCGGGGAGGACGTGAACCCGGGCAGCATCGCCCTCTGAATGTCCGGGACACCCCCGCGTCGGTGGGGAGGACAGATACGCCCGGTCGAACTCGGCCGGATCCATCGGAACACCCCCGCGTCGGCGGGGAGGACGGCGGAATGGTCGGCGTGGCGGGCTGGGTAGTCGGAACACCCCCGCGTCGGCAGGGAGGACCGGCGCACGACCAAAAATGCGGACCGTACGGAACACTCCCGCGTCGGCGGGGAGGACTCCAGGCCCGTAAGGAAGCCCTTCCCGGCGTTCGGAACACCCCCGCATCGGCGGGGAGGACTCGCGCTCAGGACGCGGTGAGCCCCTGCCCTTCGGAACACCCCCGCGTCGGCGGGGAGGACAGGTTCCGCTCCGCATCCTTGAGGGCGTCGGCCGGAACACCCCCGCGTCGGCGGGGAGGACTGCCCACTCGATCATCGTGTGGAGGTCACCGACCGGAACACCCACGCGTCGGCGGGGAGGACGAGCGGTACGCGGACTACCTGCAGGTCGGGTTCGGAACACCCCCGCGTCGGCGGGGAGGACTTGGGCAGGGTGAGCGCGTCACCCACGACCGACGGAACACCCCAGCGTCGGCGGGGAGGACCCGGGTAGTCCAGCGGGGCCGGCACGGTGTAGGTCGGAACACCCCCGCGTCGGCGGGGAGGACTGGGTCGGCGAAGAGGGCCCAGAGCTGATGCGCGGAACACCCCCGCGTCGGCGGGGAGGACATCACGGACGTGGAACTGACCGTGCCGGACACCGGAACACCCCCCGCGTCGGCGGGGAGGACACCACGAACGAGTGGGCCGACGCCGGTACCGACGGAACACCCCCGCGTCGGCGGGGAGGACCCGCGCATGGCCGTTCCGTCGGGATGGGTCCGCGGAACACCCCCGCGTCGGCGGGGAGGACACCGGACGACCGGGGGATTTTTCATGCCCGAACGGAACACCCCCGCGTCGGCGGGGAGGACTACGCGAGGGACGCCGCGTGCAGCACCGCCTACGGAACACCCCCGCGTCGGCGGGGAGGACATCTGCCCGTCAGCGCCGATCGGAATCGCGTACGGAACACCCCCGCGTCGGCGGGAAGGACGGCGGGCGCGGGCAAGTCCACGATGCTCGCGCACGAGTTGCCAGCTTCGGACCAATGCCTCAGGCCATGGAGAACTTGGTTCTCGGCGTGGCTCCTCGTCGAATCGATGAGGAGTACAAGACGGCGGGACAAGTGTCCTGACGCGTCGCTCACCTGTGATGCACCGCCGCTAATCTGAACTAAAGTTCAACCGGCTGGCCGCGGTCCGGGACCACTCCCGAAAATGTCCCGAAGGGAATCTCACTCAGTCCCTTCAAAGCCGATACCACCTGAGGCCCGGCGATACTTGACAGGCATCTAAGCCCCACCAAGAGCAGTGCCTTATGTTCCGTCGTGAAAAGGTGCGCGAACGCCTTTGCCTTCCAGGCCGAATCGCCCAGCAGGGCATCAAAGCACACTATTTCAGCAACCTGAAGGAGATCTCGGGCGACCTGGGGGTTCGCTCGCAGCCTCTGCACGAAGTCGAGGTAATCACTCAAGTATTCAGGGGGCGTCGCAACAGCATCTCGCAACGATGCGTATTCGATCCTAATTGCATCAGCACCAGCACCCACATACGCCTTATGTGTGCGGTCCTGGACGTGCCTAATGTATGCATCCGCCTTCTCTAGCATCGGAAGCACGTAACTGCCGTCTGGATCGCCAACCGTCAATGCGCTCTCAAGTCGACTCCGAAGCAGACGCTCTGGGACATCGTCAAGGCGTCCCGCATCCTGAACTGCCGCCAGGATGACAGCAATAAGACTGTGTCCAGCCAGGACACCAGCCGCAGGGTCAGGAAGAACTCCTTGCTTTCCCACAGCAAGACCGAATGAATGTACAGCTTGCAGAATTGCCGGAGAATCAGCGAGCAGGGCACCTCCGCGCAAGAATCGCGCCAATGCTGGCGAGATTTCGGGCAACCCCTTTAGCTGCGTGTCCGTCCTAGACTCGGCTCCGGAACATGCCGCCCCATCGAGATGCGCAAAACGCTCTGGTAGCCAGGCGTGCGACTTCTCCCGCCGGGTCACGGTCGCTTCGTCCATCACGACGATTCCGAGCTTCCGCGCCAGACTCTGGCCACGCGGACTCACGGTTTGGCGAACAAGCGTCACTCGGTCCAGGTCAAGCAATTGCCTAAAGCCAGCCAACCAGACGATTGTGTTCGGCTCGCCCGTCTGCCCCTTGCCGCTCTTGCATTCCATGCTAGAGCGGGAAATCCGAAGGCGAGAGTCGATATCGATCGACAGCACATCAATATCGGTCAGGACGCTGCGTCCGCTGTCCGCATCCTCTGCCGGGAGCGGCACGCGCAGACGCACGTACGCGCCCTCGGCGAACTCAAGCCGAGCCACACGGCGCTCCAAAAGTCCGCCAAGGGTATCCGCGGGCTTGGTGCCAGCCTGGGTTCGCACGGCCGAGGATCGCCGCGAACGACGCCCATCCCCTCGCCCACGATCATTCCCGGCAGCAGTCGCCTCAGAGGTTTCGCCGGTGTTGTCAGTCACTTCCCGCCGCCCATCATCCGGTTAACAGGGACCTCCCTGAGGGCAGCGATCAGCCTAGCTTCCTCGATCTTGTCGACGTCACTAGTCAATGCCAGCCTGGCGCGCTCCTGCTCCACGTGACGATACGATCGCTGAGCTCGAAGTGCCGCCGCGTCGGCCCGCTCGGTTCCCGTGCCCTCCCTGGCGTTGAGCATCTGCAGTGCGTCCTGCGCGACCTCGGGCTGCAGAAGCTGGAGTCGGTACCGACCTGACTGGTAACCACCAACCACCTTGACGACACCGGCCTTCTCAAGCATCGGATAATCGGTGCCGACGTTTGAGGTGTTGCCAGCCACGCCTCGATTGATAAGCGCACGCAGGAAGACCTCGGGCGAGTGCAGCTTGAACTTCGCGAACGTTGCGGCGTAGATCATGGAGCCCACGAGCTGCCGCACGTGCCCTGACGCATCGCCCGCGGTGCCGCCGAAGGGGTCGCGTCGGATGTGAGGCGTAAACAGGAAGCCACGCTCGGCATCCTCGGAAGTCTGGATCACCGACCTCTGAACGAGGTTCTGAGAGACGGCAAAGTCCACCCATTTCGCCTCAGTGGACTGAACGTGCGTTTCCGGCATTCCGGGGTTGAGCGCGATCTCTTCCAGGAGGGCAGTGACCTCGGCAGTGGCCCGGGCATCAGCGGCCTTCAGGGCCGCCTTCGCAACGGAGTCGTCTCCCTGTGTCCAAACGTTCGGGTTGTAGAGAACCTCACGGCCGTCATCAGTGATGACACGACGGATCAAACCCGTATGGGTCAGGTGCCGCAGGGCAGCATCGGCAGCCTCGTCGTGCCCCTTGACGCCATCCGCGGTCGCGGCAGCCTGCAACGCGTCCTGTTCCAGCAGTGGCTGGAGTGTTGTCGCGCGCAGCAGCGCGAGGGCCGCTAGCTCAACGGGACCGACCATGAGCACCCTGAAGAGCTTCGGGGTGGCCATAATGAGGTCACCAGCGGCCGGGATGCTCTCGGTGATGGAAACGAGCTGGCGATCTACGTCGTGGACGGTTGTGACCCAGCCCAAGGTCTCCATCGTCGCGATGACATCTCTCAGGTTTCGAGGTCCGAGACCCACGTCCAGGCCGATGGCCTTCACCCGCCCGGCGCTGCTCGTGGTGCTCCCCTGAAGCCGGAACGCGACGTCGAAGACCCACCCCGCGAACTCGAGCTGCTCCAAGGCCGCCCGCTCGGGACCCATCTGGTACACGGAGAGGTGCCGCGACAGGCCCAAGGCCAGTTCGGCATCCGTCAGAAAGCTCAAACTTCCCCCACCTGAAAGAACTGGCGCACGACTCGCGCAGGTCTCACGAGCCACCGATCAGGCTACCGGTCACATCGTCACGTCGCCTGACAATCCAGCGCGGAGACCCACATTCGGAATCTCGGACGGGCACCTCCACACCGAAACACCCCCGCGTCGGCGGGGAGGACCTGCTGCCTATGGACACCGCCTTCCCGTTCATCGGAACACCCCCGCGTCGGCGGGGAGGACGTCGGGAGCGCGAGCTGGCCGGAGGCCCCCACCGGAACACCCCCGCGTCGGCGGGGAGGACAGCTTCGACGTGTACGTGTACGCCCCGAGGGTCGGAACACCCCCGCGTCGGCAGGGAGGACTACTTGACCTGAGCGGCCTCAGAGATGCGGTACGGAACGCCCCCGCGTCGGCGGGGAGGACCAGGCCCATGCCCTCGCGCTGCACCACGTGAACGGAACACCCCCGCATCGGCGAGGAGGACTTCAGGGCGATGATCCGGGTGCGGTAACCCATCGGAACACCCCCGCGTCGGCGGGGAGGACGAGGGCTTCGACGTGGTGAAGCCGACGTTCAACGGAACACCCCCGCGTCGGCGGGGAGGACGCCTTGATCTTGCGGGTCTTGTCCCGGGTGGGCGGAACACCCCCGCGTCGGCGGGGAGGACAGGCGGGCGGCGAGCGTGGTGATGCGCTCGATCGGAACACCCCCGCGTCGGCGGGGAGGACAGGCGGGCGGCGAGCGTGGTGATGCGCTCGATCGGAACACCCCCGCGTCGGCGGGGAGGACTTGGGGTTGGCCATGCCGTCTATCGGCCCGAGCGGAACACCCCCGCGTCGGCGGGGAGGACGATCCGCCGGCCGCCGTGACCACTGCCGCCACCGGAACACCTCCGCGTCGGCGGAGAGGACGCCAGCAGCAGCTCGTCCCGGGTGGCGGTCTCCGGGACACCCGCGCGTCGGCGGGGAGGACATCAGCTTGGCCAGAATCTGGGTGTCGACCGACGGAACACCCCCGCGTCGGCGGAGAGGACGAGCACGGCGATGTTGCCCACGGCGGGGCCGCCGGAACACCCCCGCGTCGGCGGGGAGGACCTGCGCGCCGGGAGCGTGGCAAGCCTGGCGTCCGGAACACCCCCGCATCGCCGGGGAGGACTGCCCGCCCGGTTCGAGGACCTGCGTCCAGACCGGAACACCCTGCGTCGGCGGGGAGACTCGGCGAAGGGACCGGTCGCACCCTTCATCGTCGGAACACCCCCGCGTCGGCGAGGAGGACGAAACGTACGTGCCTTTCCAGGACTCCAACGACGGAACACCCCCGCGTCGGCGGGGAGGACAGCCGGCTGAGCTCTGCCTCATGCTCGGCAATCGGAACACCCCCGCGTCGGCGGGGAGGACACGGTGAGACCGTTCTCCCCGGCGAGAGTGAACGGAACACCCCCGCCTCGGCGGGGAGGACGTGGTGCGCAGCACGACGCGCGGGTCGTGGCCCGGAACACCCCCGCGTCGGCGGGGAGGACCAGTGCCCGGCACCGAAGTGCTGCGGGTGCAGCGGAACACCCCCGCGTCGGCGGGGAGGACGTCGCCAAGACGGCGCACGAAACCGCCTGGAACAACGGAACACCCCCGCCTCTGCGGGGAGGACGCGTCCTTCAGGTCCAGCTCCTCGACCTGATCCGGAACACCCCCGCGTCGGCGGGGAGGACTCCATTTGGGAATCGACCTGCGCTTTTTCGTCCGGAACACCCCCGCGTCGGCGGGGAGGACCCGCCGCACACCCAGGCGGCCCAGATCTTGAACGGAACACCCCCGCGTCGGCGGGGAGGACCCGCCGCACACCCAGGCGGCCCAGATCTTGAACGGAACACCCCCGCGTCGGCGGGGAGGACTCGGCACGCGAGAACCTCGTCACCCCCTTGTTCGGAACACCCCCGCGTCGGCGGGGAGGACTCGGCACGCGAGAACCTCGTCACCCCCTTGTTCGGAACACCCTCGCGTCGGCGGGGAGGACGGCGACGTGGGTGACGCGGGCCCGCTCGTTGGCGGAACACCCTCGCGTCGGCGGGGAGGACGATCGTTCGGATGCGGGCCACGGTGCTGGCTTCGGAACACCCCCGCGTCGGCGGGGAGGACGCCGGCGTCACCTTCCACGCGTACTCGGCGGACGGAACACCCCCGCGTCGGCGGGGAGGACCGGGTGCCGGGCTGGCGGTAGTGGCCTGTGGTCGGAACACCCCCGCGTCGGCGGGGAGGACCACCTTGGCTGGGGTGAAGGCGGACCCTTCGGCGAACACCCCCGCGTCGGCGGGGAGGACGAGTACGACCTGCAGGGCCGCCCACGCGTCGTCGGAACACCCTTGCGTAGGCAGGAAAGACTCCTTGTTGACCATCGCGACGAGCTTGGAATCCGGAACACCCCCGCGTCGGCGGGGAGGACCCACTGTCTGTATCTCCGGTTGTCCGGGTACGCGGTACACCCCCGCGTCGGCGGGGAGGACGGCCAGACAGGCAATGTCTACGACACCATCTACGGAACACCCCCGCGTCGGCGGGGAGGACTACCCGGTCGTGATGGTCGACTCCCTCAGCCACGGAACACCCCCGCGTCGGCGGTAGGGACATCGAGGTCACCAAGTACGCCGCCCCAGGGAACGGAACACCCCCGCGTCAGCGGGGAGGACCGCTGGCGCCACGGGACGCCGGCACTGGCCTTCGGAACACCCCCGCGTCGGCGGGGAAAACTCGCCGGTCTTCTGCAGCTTGGACACGATGTCCGGAACACCCCCGCGTCGGCGGGGAGGACTTACCGACATCGGCCATGAGCGCCTTCATCTTCGGAGCATCCCCGCGTCGGCGGGGAGGACGCCGCGATGCCCGCGCTCTGCGCCGTGGTCTTCGGAACACCCCCGCGTCGGCGGGGAGGACCAACCCACCCCGGGCGACTACTACATGCACGACGGAACACCCCCGCGTCAGCGGGGAGGACAAGGTGCGAGTCGGGTAGCTCGACTGCGCGGACGGAACACCCCCGCGTCGGCGGGGAGGACGCCGCGAGCAGAATCGTGTTGCCGGACGCCGACGGAACACCCCCGCGTCGGCGGGGAGGATATCGGCACCTCGGGGTCCTCGACCTGGGGCGCCGGAACACCCCCGCGTCGGCGGGGAGGACCACTCAATGGTGCGGAGACGCTCCTCATGGTCCGGAACACCCCAGCGTCGGCGGGGAGGACTCGTCGAGGGTGGTGCTGCCGATCTGCTCGTACGGAACACCCCCGCGTCGGCGGGGAGGACGCTGCCTCGTTGCCTGTCACGCCCTGGGTGAGCGGAACACCCCCGCGTCGGCGGGGAGGACTGCGAGCGCGCATCGCACGCGTTCGTTGGTTGCGGGAACACCCCCGCGTCGGCGGGGAGGACCCCGCCGTCGTCGACGAGCAGCTGGTCGAGGACGGAACACCCCCGCGTCGGCGGGGAGGACTTGGTGCCCAGACGCTCGATGGCCTCGCCCTGCGGAACACCCCCGCGTCGGCGGGGAGGACTTGGTGCCCAGACGCTCGATGGCCTCGCCCTGCGGAACACCCCCGCGTCGGCGGGGAGGACGGGGTCACAAAGGTATGAATACGGAGCCCCTGCGGAACACCCCCGCGTCGGCGGGGAGGACGCGCCCGGGTGGGGTGGACGTGCATCAGCCGTCGGAACACCCCCGCGTCGGCGGGGAGGACCCGATCACCGAGGTATCGCCGTCCTTGCCCCACGGAACACCCCCGCGTCGGCGGGGAGGACCTCATGTCCGCCTCGGCCTTGTCCTTGGCGGCCGGAACACCCCCGCGTCGGCAGGGAGGACCGCCACGGGCCCTGATACCAGGACCAGCGTTCCGGAACACCTCCGCGTCGGCGGGGAGGACGTGCCGAGTAGTGGTCAGCCGGTGCGACGCTCCGGAACACCCCCGCGTCGGCGGGGAGGACGACAAGGGGACGCGGGTCATCGTCGAAGGCGACGGAACACCCCCGCGTCGGCGGGGGAGGACTGCTCACCCGGGTCAACGGTGATGATCTTCGCCGGAACACCCCCGCGTCGGCGGGGAGGACGCCGCGGCAGGGACGGTGAGCGCGACGGGCAGCGGAACACCCCCGCGTCGGCGGGGAGGACGTGAACGGGCAGGGCCCGTTCTGGGGCGACATCGGAACACCCCCGCGTCGGCGGGGAGGACGGCCGAGCGGGAAGACTCGCCGCCGCTTGTTGCGGAACACCCCCGCGTCGACGGGGAGGACTGGCCGGTGCTCATCACGACACCCGTGATCGTCGGAACACCCCCGCGTCGGCGGGGAGGACGGACGCCGCCTGAACGCCGACGACTCCAAGGGCGGAACACCCCCGCGTCGGCGGGGAGGACAAAGAGGCTCAGGCCGCCATGGACAAGATCGGCGGAACACCCCCGCGTCGGCGGGGAGGACGTTCCGGACCGGGCGTGGTCTGGACGGCCCCGCGGAACACCCCCGCGTCGGCGGGGAGGACAGCAGGAACCGGTGGTTTCCGGCGCCGAGGGACGGAACACCCCCGCGTCGGCGGGGAGGACCTCACGTCATACACGCGCTCCTGATACCGGGTCGGAACACCCCCGCGTCGGCGGGGAGGACTCTGCCGGGAAGATGAACTGTTCTCCGCCGAACGGAACACCCCCGCGTCGGCGGGGAGGACTCTGCCGGGAAGATGAACTGTTCTCCGCCGAACGGAACACTCCCGCGTCGGCGGGGAGGACGATGAGCAGGGAAAGCCGCACGTTGCTGCCCTCGGAACACCCCCGCGTCGGCGGGGAGGACGCAAGCACACCGTGCAGGACATCGCCGACGAACGGAACACCCCCGCGTCGGCGGGGAGGACGCGAACCCGCGCAGCCCCGGGATTTCCCCCGCGTCGGCGGGGAGGACAACGGCTGGCACCCCCGCGTCGGCGGGGAGGACCACCGGGCGCACGCGATCGCGCTGCAGAACCGCGGAACACCCCCGCGTCGGCGGGGAGGACAGCGTGCGGACGATGCGAGACATAGAGCTCTCCGGAACACCCCCGCGTCGGCGGGGAGGACTCCGAGGCGAAATACGCGTTCGCGGCCTCGACCGGAACACCCCCGCGTCGGCGGGGAGGACACGTTCAACGAGGGCTCCCAGACGTGGAATGGCGGAACACCCCCGCGTCGGCGGGGAGGACGCCCGCACATGCACAAGAAAGCTCTGCACGGTCGGAACACCCCCGCGTCGGCGGGGAGGACGGCGGGCCGCCCTGGTCCTCGGGCTGCCATGCCGGAACACCCCCGCGTCGGCGGGGAGGACAGCGTGCGGACGATGCGAGACATAGAGCTCTCCGGAACACCCCCGCGTCGGCGGGGAGGACTCCGAGGCGAAATACGCGTTCGCGGCCTCGACCGGAACACCCCCGCGTCGGCGGGGAGGACACGTTCAACGAGGGCTCCCAGACGTGGAATGGCGGAACACCCCCGCGTCGGCGGGGAGGACGCCCGCACATGCACAAGAAAGCTCTGCACAAACGGAACACCCCCGCGTCGGCGGGGAGGACAAGGCCAAACCGACTGGCGTACGACGAGAGATCGGAACACCCCCGCGTCGGCGGGGAGGACGGCGGGCCGCCCTGGTCCTCGGGCTGCCATGCCGGAACACCCCCGCGTCGGCGGGGAGGACTCCGGCTCGAGGAACAGTCCCTGGTACGCGGGCGGAACACCCCCGCGTCGGCGGGGAGGACTTGGGGTTGGCCATGCCGTCTATGGGGCCGAGCGGAACACCGCCGCGTCGGCGGGGAGGACGCCCGATCGAACGCCCCGGGATCGGCGGCCATCGGAACACCCCCGCGTCGGCGGGGAGGACAGGATCAGGCCGCGAAAGGCGGGGCAGCGGGACGGAACACCCCCGCGTCGGCGGGGAGGACTAGAGGGCGTCCGGGTCGTACGGCACCTGGACCGGAACACCCCCGCGTCGGCGGGGAGGACGCGAAGCTGGCCCTCGCGGGTACGGGCATCGGCGGAACACCCCCGCGTCGGCGGGGAGGACCGCCACGCCTCCCAGCCCTCTGGCGTGTACGGCGGAACACCCCCGCGTCGGCGGGGAGGACAATGATGTCGTCCCAGATCCAGTCCTCGACCTCGGAACACCCCCGCGTCGGCGGGGAGGACACGACCAGGTTCGTGGAATCCACGATGCCGGGCGGAACACCCCCCCGCGTCGGCGGGGAGGACCGGACCACCGCGGCGGCGATGATGTCGGACTTCGGAACACCCCCGCGTTGGCGGGGAAGACCGCCGCAGTCGCGCACGGTCTGGCCACGGAGGCGGAACACCCCCGCGTCGGCGGGGAGGACGGTGAGGACGTGCGGTGCTCAGGACTTCGGAACGGAACACCCCCGCGTCGGCGGGGAGGACTCGTCGGCGTATTTCTTCGAACCGGTGGCCATCGGAACACCCCCGCGTCGGCAGGGAGGACAGCGGAACGCACTGGCACGTGTTCTGCGCGTGCGGAACACCCTCGCGTCGGCGGGGAGAACTCTCCGGCCTGAATCTCGGACCGACACGCGGGGGAGCATGGCGAGGGTGGGGGCGGCGAGGCGTTTACGCGCGTCGCCGCCCCTTCGCGGTGCACTCACCCGGTTTTCGCCGGGGCGAGGCTGAGGAGTCCGGCGCCATAGGGCTTTGCACGGCCGATGCCGGTGAGGACGGCTTCGGTGAGGGCGTCGGGGTCGGTGACCGTGGCGGTGCCGTCGTAGCGGATGAGGCTGTGTCGCATCTTCGGAGCGTCGACGCCGCGGGGCTGGGCGGGGGCAAGGTTGGTGGGTGTGAGGACGTGGGGCTGGAGTCCCGCGGAGGTGGCGCGCCGTATCCACCATTGGTCGGCTTCGGACCCGGACAGCGGGATTACGCGGCCACGCTGGTTTTTCTGTTCCAGCGGGAGGCGTTCTCGTTTGACGGGGTTGACGACGATCCGGTAGTTGACGGCCATGCCTTTACGTAGGGCGGCGAACATGGGAGCGAGGTCTTTGATCTCGGCGTGGCCGTAGTCGGCGGGTAGCCGGTGCGCATCGATGTGCTGGGCCTGGACGAGGAGGATGCTCGCAGAACTGGATTCGTCGATGCGGTAGAGCAGGCCAGCTGTGTGGCGGGGTGAGTTGCCGAGGTTGTCGGGGGCGAGCCGCATCACGGTGCGGTGCATCTGGGTGGCGTCGCGCAGGTCGCGCTGGACGGCTCGGCTGTGGGGGTTGAGACGGATGCGGGCGATCACCGCAGTGGGGCTCATGCGGCGTTCCCCTCCAGGCAGTAGGTGATCAGTCGGTCCATCAGTTGTGGGCGTGGGCTGGTCAGGGAGTGCGCAAGGTGGTACTCGGCCCGGTACACGCGCCGGGTGCGGTGGCTGCGCTGGTGCTGGGCGAAGCTGACGGGATGGTCGTTTACGGCCAGGATGTCGACCTTGTCTTCCGGCACATCAGCCGGGGGCTCCTCATACAGGAACGTGACGGGCACGGTGTCCGGCTCGGGCCGCTCGGGTGCGCGGCTGAGCGGCACATGGTGGCGTAGTTCGCTCAGGGGGTCGGGGACGTGGGCGCGTAGCAGGAACGGCTCATCGGGGACGCACGAGCGGCGCCCGAGGTAGGGCGCCCAGTGCGGCCGGTGCAGGGCCTGGGCGATGCGCTGGGTGTCGGTGTCGGGGCCGGTGACGGCGATGGTGAACACGGCGTCGGCCAGGTAGTGGCGCCTGGTGATCACAGCGGCGCCCTTGTTGCTGTCGCCGCTGGTGGCCGCGGTCTGCGCTTTGGGGAAGCCACCGCCGACGGTGTGGTAGTCGACCAGCCGCACCCCGGGCCGGTCCACGCGCACAGTGAAGTGGAGGCTGTCGTACCGCTCGATGCCCTGTTCGTCGCGCCCGAGGCCTTCGGCTGCGGCGAACATCCCGGTCAGCGCGGACCGGGTCGGGAACGGTGCGCTGTCCCGCACGGGGGTGAACGCTGAGCGTTCACCCCAGGACTGCAGCGGGCCGGCCAGGCGCAGCAGCAGTCCGCTCACTGCTGCTCCCCCGTCTCGGGCAGGGCTGCCTCCACGGCTGCCTCGATCAGGGCGTCGAAGGAGTTGTGGGCGGTGCCCAGCCCGGGCATCTGCTCGTCGGGGGCGATGGTGGCGTGGCCGTGGAAGGGGCGGTGGCGGTCGCCGGTGAGCCGGTTGATGTTCCCCGCGTACCCGGCCAGGGCCGCCCGCGACGGCCTGGCGTATCCGCCGGTTACGTCGGCGGTGACCGGGGCTTCGAACGCGGCCGCGAGGGAGAGCGGGCGCTGTTCACGCACGGCCAGGTAGGCGAGGTCGGGGAGGGTGTGCGGGGCGGTGCTGTTCTTCTTCGCCTGGGGCAGCGACATCAGGAAGTGTTCGGCGAAGGACGCAAGAACGGTGCGGGCCGCCTTCCGGTCGCCCTCCAGGTTCTTGACCAGGTCGGCGACGTTGACGGTGGCGTACCGGTAGAAGACACCGGAGCTGAACTCGGCGGTGTCCAGGTGGCCGCTGCCGGTCTCGGTTTCCCCCAGCCAGTCGTCGACTGCGGTGAAGTAGTCACGCTGCGGTTCGGAGGCGTGCGTGGTGAAGGCGTGCGCGACCTGGGCGGCGCCGTCGACGTTCGCGTCCGGCAGCTCGGCCAGCATGCGGCCCAGCAGACTGATCGAGGCGGTGCGCCGTTTGAGGATCTCCTCGATCCTGGCCGGCGGCAGCAGCTGCCCCGGCTTCTTCTTGCTCTGCCCCGTCTCCAGGTCGCCGCGATGTTCCTCGCACACGGCGGCAAGCTCGCCGATGGCAGTCTCGGGCAGGAACAGCAGCACCGAGGTGTGGCCGGCGGTCTCCGTGCCGATGCCCTTCTTACCCGCACTCGCTGCCACCTGGGCCCCGGCGAACGCCGCCAGCTCCTCGGGCCAGCCCGCCTTCATCAGGGCCTGGCGGAGCTTGACGGGAACCAGGCGGGTGCGGGCGGCCCGCTCACCGAGGTCCCGCTCGACCCCCTGGCGGATGACCCGCTTCCAGGACTGGCTGGAGACGCGGATACGAGGCGCGCTGCCGTACTGCACCTGCTTGGGCGACCCGAGGTCGTCCCGGTTCAGGTTGGCGGCGGGCACGGACTGCAGGGCTGAGAGGTCGACGTACAGGGACATCAGTTGTTCTCCTCAGTGGAATTGGAAGGGGTTGCGGCGGGGTCGTCGTCCTTGGCGCCTGCGGTACGGAAGTAGGCCTCCAGCCAGCGGGTGGCGATCCGGTTGCGGTCGCGGTTCCACCAGGCGAGGTCTTCCAGCAGCACCGCCCAGTCCACCGCGACGCCCCCGGTGAGCAGGTGCCGAGTCAGTGCCGGCAGCCGGGGGTGGATGGCCTCGATGCTCTGGCGGGCCATCAGGTGCAGGTCGCCTTCGGCAGAGTCTGGCTTGATGACCCGCTTGTTCACTGCCTCGGCCAGTGCGGCGCCGAGATTGGCGCGCTGGTACCAGTCCGGTCGGGGCTGCCCGTCGTCGGCAGCGTGTGCGGCGGTTTCGCGGGCGGCGCGGGGGCGGGCAGCGATCAGGGCGGCCACCGCATAGTGGGCGCGGCGAGAGTCGGCGTGCATCCGCTCGGGCAGCCGCGGGACGAGGTAGCGGTGCAGGTAGTTGCAGCGGTCGACGGGCAGGCCCAGACCGGTGCGCAGGTCGGACTGGGTCTTCTTGACCCGGCACAGGCCCAGGACGTGTGTGACGAAGGCGTCCGAGGCCCGCTCGGACTTTCCTTTCGGCGGTGCGGTCGATGCAGATACGGAAGCAGACATAGGACATCCCCGGGTAGGGCCAGTGGAAAGCAATGGCGCAGGAGGGTCAGGCAGCCTTGGGCGGTTGGAGGAGGCCGCGGATGATCGAGCGGGCCCGGTTGCGGGCACGGGCCACGCGGATGTCCGCCCGGTTGCCCGTTCCGAGCGCCGCATCCAGGGCGGCGAGGGCAGCGTTCACGAACGGCGGCTGTGGCCGGGCGCTCGACCGGCTGGGGGTGGCGAGCTGCCAGAATTCGCTTTCGGCCGCCGGCCAGTAGTGCGCCGCCGCAGCGGCGGCCCACGGCCCCGGCTTGCGCTTGTCGAGCTTCACCTTGCCAGAGGCGTCAGCGTTGACATCCGTGGCGAGCTTCCACGCGACCTTCGCCGCGTAATCCAGACGCTCCCCAGCGTCCTCCGCGGCCCGGTGGCATCGCTCCACGTGCGCCGCCATCTCCGGGTCCGCCTCCTGCTGCCACTGCAGGACCGGTGGAGTGGTCGCCTGGAACCAGCCGTTGTCCTTTTGCTGACCGTCCTGATCGAACCCGTAGGCCCGCACCCGCAACCGGCCACGCACCCCGTCCGGAAGGCCCTCAAGAGCAGTCGGGCGCAGCGCGTCCTGGGCACTGTCCATCAACAGCAGCGCGTCCATGTCCCGCCACAGCGCCCGCGAACTGTCCGCCTCTCTCGCTTGCAGGCCGCCGTCCCGACGCCGATCCAGGATCAGGAACGGATCCCGCGCGTCGTGAGCAGGCTCGTGGGTCGACCACGTGATGTATGCGTCGGCCACCTCGGTGCGGTCCGTAGACGGCACCAGCAGGGCGGCGTGACGGAACCGGCCCGTCAGCAGACGGCACGGCCACGATGGTGGGGGCCAGTCTCCCAACGGGTTGGGTAGTTCCTCCTCCCACGGACAGGCATCCGCCTCATCGGCCTCACCTGGGGCGGGTACCGCCAGCACCAGCGTCGTGAACAGATCCGGCGCCCATGGAAGGTACGAGATCGACTTCCGCAGCGGCCCCGCTTTCCCGTTGCCCGCCTGCGTCTGCGTAATCTGCCGCGGCGTGCACTGCCCCGCCGGGCCGAAGTACAGCTGGGCGATCAGATGCCAAACTGCCTCCGCTGCCGGCACCGGAACCGGATCGCCGTCCGTGAAGTGTCCGAACAGCACGGCACCGTTCACGCCCGTGGGACGCCCCATCACCAGCTTGTTCACGCCAGACGTGTTCGGCTGCCCCTGGCCGTCCACACAGTCCGCGAGCAGCCGTGGATCCTGCAGAAACGGTCGCTTCTCGTCGAACAGGCCGAACCGGCCCGCCGGGACCTGCTCGTCGAAATACGCGTCGACCGCGTCCGGATCGAACCGGCCACCGGCCAGCACGGCCTGCCGCAGGGCATGCCACTCTGCGATGTCCTCCGCGGTGTCCTCGTCGTTCAGCTGCACACCATCGTGGTGCGCGATCCGCGTCGTCATCGCCGCGAGGAGCCGCATCAGCCCGGAAGCCGCCGGCGCGACCGGCAGCTCAAGGTCCTCGATCTCGTGCGCCCGCTTGAACAACCCCCGGAAACCGATCCGGACAGACTCCCCCGATGCCAACCGCACCGGCACCCACGGCTCATCCCGCAGGTCAAACCCCCCACCCATCAAATACCCCCACTCACGAAAGCGCAGTACAGACACGGCAGTTACCCCCCAACCGGAACACATCCGGCATGACACCCGACATTCAACCAACCACCACTGACAGCCGGGTCCGGTTCAGACACTCCTCCGTTCAGAATCCCTCGCAATTCGAGCCTTTCACTCCCGCACAAGCCCCAACTCCGGGTCCAAACGAAGGCTCTTCGGCCCCACGGGGACCGCTTGTGCCAGCCCGTCCACTACGGGCTGGGTCAGGATTCGAAGTTCGCCCAGCATCGGGTGCTTGGACCAAGAGGCTGGCGGGCGGTGCGCGTCAGCGTCGACTTGGGCGAACCAGTCGGCGCGGACCGGGATCGTGCGGCGCATCACGCTTCGTACATCGCCCGCCGTCGGCTCAGCGTCCACAGCGGGAACCTCCTCCACGCCAGCAGCATCCAGCGTGATCCGCCCATCCGGCTGCTGGTGAACGCACAACAGGCGCACCGAGTCCGCCCCCAGGCGGGTGGCCGCCTCCCACTCGTCCTCAGTGCCTTCCAAGTGGTGCATCTGGTGCAGTTCCCACAGACTCCGAGCACGCGGCACGACCACGACGTCCGCCATGCTTCGCGCGGCCATCTCCCCGCCCCGGTAGGCACTCCACGCGGCGGACTTGGCCGGGCTGTCCCAGTCGAACCGGTCGGCCCGGTCACCGTGCACCCGCTCAACCAGCTGCTGCACATCGCCGGGGATCGCCACCTGTTTCCCGGCGAGCTCGGCCATCACCTCAGACGTCTCCATCAGCAAGTGCTCGTCGTAAACCTCTCCCCACTGCGCCGGCACTTTCCCACCGTCCGCCAACGGGTCGAGCACGACCAGCCGCGGTGCATCGGCCCAGCCGGGCCGGCCACGTCCGCCGGGGTAGCCGTTGCGGGACCACCAGTTCTCGTGCCGCCAGCACCGGCCCGCCCGCTGCAGCAACAGCGCCAGTGGAGCCAGGTCGCTGATGACGATGTCCGCATCCAGGTCCAGGGACTGCTCCACCACCTGTGTCGCAACGACGATCCGCCTCGAAGGACGCGGCCCGCTGCGGCCCATCCCCTGCGTGACCTGAGCTGTCCGCTTCTCTCGTTCGTCGCCCGGGAAGCGGGCGTGCACAAGCAGCAGCTCCTCGCCGGTCAGCGACGCGTAGTGCTCCTGCAGGCGGCGGTAGGTCTTCTGAGCCTCGGGAACGGTATTGCACACCACCAGGGCGCAGCCTCCCTCGCTCCCAGCAATGGGGGCGAGGAGCCGCTGGATGACGGCCTGCCGGTCCCGTGCCCCGGTGTTCGCGCTGTGCACGACGGGCTCTACCTGGACGTGCAGGTCCATGCTCCGCACAGCCGCCTGCTCGCGCTGCTGTTCGCTGGACATGGGGGTGCACATGCCGCTCTCGGCGTCCACGTACAGCCAGCCCGGATAGGGCGCCGGGAACTCCCGCTTCTTCAGCTCGGACACCTTCCTGCCCGCTCCTCGCAGGTACTCGGTGATCAGCCGGTTGCTGACCGACGCCGGAAGCGTCGCCGACAGCAGCACAACCGGCGCCCCGAAGGACCCGAGCCAGTTCAGCAGCCGTCCCAGGAGCACCTGCATGTACGGGTCGTAGGCGTGCGCCTCGTCGACGATGAACGCCTTGCCCGACAACGCCAGCAGCCGCAGCGCGTTGTGCCTCACCGGCAGCACCGACATCAACGCCTGGTCCACCGTGCCGACCGCGAACTGAGCCAGCAGCGCACGCTTCATACCCCGCAGCCACTGCCGCGGCCGCAGATCCGCCTCCGACCGCTTCGAGGACCGCCCCTCGTCCCCATCGCAGACCAGAACATCCACCCCGCCACCGAGATCCTCATCCGCGTACGCGCTGTTCAGCCACGCCATGCTGTGCGTCAGCGTCAACCCTGCCCGATGCCCTGCCTGCCGAAGCAGTGCACCCGCCACCCGGCCATACATCTGGTCACTCGTGGCCATCGTCGGCAACAAGAAGGCGAAGCCCCGCGTATGGAAAACCCGCGAGAGGACCCGCACCGCCTCCAGCGCCGTCTCGCTCTTGCCATCGCCAGGTGCGGCAGTAACCAGCATGATCCCGCCCTTGCAACCTCCCTGCGCGGCCGAGGCGAGCTCCTCCATCACCGACCGCTGCAAGGGATTCGGCTTCCCATCGATGCCGTATGACTGCGAAAAGCCCTGGTACTCCAACTCCACCGGCTCCAGACCCGCATCACGCAGCAGACCCGGAGCATCGGCCACAGAGCGAGCGAAGTGATCCTCCAACGAGCCGTCCAACGCCCGCTGGCGGCTCTTGATGTAGGGAGCCTGGCTGACGAGCCAGTCCGCGAGGATCACCACACCCGTCACCAAGACGGCTGCAGAAGCACAGAACGCATCCGGCACCTTCGGCTCACCCAGCACGCGATGGACCGCCCTCGCGTGCACCACCCGCTGAACCGCCCATGTCCGGCCGCCCAGCAGGTCCTGCACCGCGAAGTGGGCGTTGCGGCGGTAGTCGTTTCGGTGGAAGCGTCCGTGATGCCCGCCGAGGATCTCCGCGATGCGCCGTACCGCGGACGCCTCACCGGTGTCCTGGAACCCGAGGGCCTCAAGAACAGCTGAGGCAGCGCGCATGCCCGCGACATCGTGGCCGACCCGCTCGGCGCCGATCTTTCCGGTGTCCGCGAGGAATGTCTCGCTGAGATGGTCTTTCCCGTGCCGTGAGCAGAACTGGAACCCGGAGATCTTCCCGATGTCGTGCAGACCGGCACACAGCGCAACAGCCCCGCGGGCCTGCTCCGGCGAGCATTTAAGGCCGTCGGCAATGGCCCGTCGCTGATTCTCCGACAGGTACGCATCCCACAGGTACGCTGCCATGGCCGCCGCGTCCAGGAGATGTCGCACCAGAGGGTATGGAGGACAACTCTCGTCCAGCCCCCGCGACTTCCCCCACGCCGACTCATCCAGTTCCGGCAGTCCCATGACTCTCCTCCCTGGCCGACACGGAACTTCCGTCGGCATCCAAGATGCAAGCACGTGGCACCGACAATGCGTCCGTTGCCTGCTGCGCTGGGGCCTGCCAGTGGGCGGCGCGACGTCCTCGCCCACCTGGCCGCCGTCGCGTCCGTCGCGAAGTCGGTCCTGATCAGCAAGACCCACCTGGCTTGCGACGCCATCGGCTGTCCGCTCGGCTTCGTGGTGACCGCGGGAACGACAACCCAAGGTCGTCGAGTCCTACCAGGCATCCGTCGCCCTCGCATCGCTGCTGATGTTGACGACAACTCCTAGCGAGGCCCAGGGCCCGTCGGGCCGGTCTTGCCCGGTGGCGGCAGCTGGGACGGCGGCGCCGGGTGGTGGCGTGGCTGCTGGGTGGCGGGGATGGCCAACATCAGGTTCAGATTCACTTCCCAAGTAGAGATTTCACTTGGTAAGTTAATCTCAGAGAGTTGACGCACCGCCTACAACGCGTCAGGCGTGCAGGCATAACCCAGGGGAGGACCAAGTGGATCTCGAAGCACTACGGGAAGAGCTACACCAGGCCATCGATCGCATCATCGACGCCCGCACGAGTTGCGGCGATACATCACCATCAATCACTGCCGAAGAGCAAGACCCCTTGTCGATCGCGGCTGGCGACGCGACCAAGGAGTGGACCTACCGCTGGCCAGGTAGCGGCACTGAAGACTTCCACGAGACTCGCTGGTACGAACTGGCAGGCGAGCGTGGGCGGCATCGTGTACGGGTTGCGTGGACCCGGCGCGCGGCCTGGGGGCGGGACGACCGTCTCAGGGCCATCGTGTTCCACCAGCAGGGGCGTGCCGACTCGACCACGTATTACCCGTGGACAGAGTTTGTCGAGACCGACGACGGTCGCTATGCCGCGATCATCCCCAAGCCGGGTCAGCCCAGGGCACAACTGCGAGACGACGATCCCATCCCCGATCGGTTCCAGCACCGAACCGTCGAAAGGACAGACGCTCTCTTTGACTCGATCGCCGAGGGCCCCTCTCTGCGGTTCGTGGTCGATAAGTCCGACGAAGTGGAGATGGTTCGCCACGGCTATTGGGTCGCCACTCTGCGCAATCGCTTCTGAATCGCCTATGCGTGGGCAGGACGGCGCTGACCGAGCCTGGGGCTGAACCGGCCTGCTCCGGAGCTGCGTCGCCCTGCCCGTCCGCTGATGAGGCGGCTAGCCGCGCCCGGCCCCGCGGAGGACGACCCGCATGCGCGGGTCGTGCCGAAGGCAGTCGTGGTGTGCAACCGGCAATGCGGCTTGCAGCCCGGTGCCCTTCGAGAACGCCTGATCTGTTGATCTTCATGGACCTGACGTGGCTGACAGAAACGTCGCCAGCATCCGCCTCAGCCCGCTAGCCGGTGACTTCGCACATGGGGTTTTAGGTCTCCAGCCAGCGAGGCCGCGTTTCGTCGATGCCGAGGAGTTCGAGCAGGTGTGCTTGGACTCCTCGGCTGACGAGGATGACGGGTGGATCGGTAGCGGTGCCGGGGCGGAGCATGAGGCCGTCGAGGTGGTAGAGGATCATGCGGCCGGTGGGTCGGACCTTGCGGTTGTCGGGGTAGAGGCCGGCCATGGTCTGCTCGGGGCCCAGGGCCTGGCGGACCTGGCGTTCGATCAGGCAGTAGACCAGCAGGGCCAGGCAGATCACGGTGATCAAGGCCGTGATGCGGCGGTTGTGCTCCAGGAACAGCGGTGCGACGGCCAGGGGGCCTTTGAACTCGCCGTAGCGGCGTTCGACCACGCCCTGGCCTTTGTAGCGCCGGAAGACCTCGGCCGTGTCGGCCTGTTCTGGAGTCAGAGCGGTGACCAGGGAGTACCAGCCGTCGGCGGCGGCTTCGGCGGCCAGGACGTCCTGGTCGAAGTGCCAGGTCAGAGCGGGTTTCCCGTCCGGGCCGGCGGTGACGGCGGTGCGCAGACAGCTGGCGACCCGGCGGGACTTGGTGATCACCCCGATCCGGGCCTGGACCTTCTCGGCGGTGGTGTAGTACCGGCCGCCGGCTGATTTTTGCAGTTTGGCCAGATCCTCGGCGGCTTTGGCCAGACGCTTGGCGCGTGCTTTGCGCTGGCCCTCCGCGTTGCCGGTGGAGTGGACCAGGATCCGGCGCAGGTGG